>JAOUMF010000389.1 GCA_029881615.1 Alphaproteobacteria bacterium
AACAGGGGTGAAAGGAAATGACTATGCGACCGGCATGGATGTTTCCTTCCAGTGCATCGTAGAATTTCAGCCATTGCGGGGTGAAGATCACCAATGTCGCCAATGTTCCCGATAGCGCGCCCAGCGCTGCCCATTGCCCGAATCTCCGGCCCTGTTCCGTCATGCCCCGTTCCTTATTCTTGCCTGCCGGCCGCTATTACAACGTCGCCAGGTGGGAGTTTTTCAAATCGGTGACCAGCATGCTGCCCGGCGCGTGGGTGATGCAAAATTCCGGTTTTGCCTCGGCGATCACCGCCTGGGGTGTTACCCCGCAGGCCCAGAAGACCGGCAATTCGCCCGGTTTTACCTCGACCGCATCGCCATAGTCGGGCTTGGTGATGTCCTCGATGCCGATCTCTTCCGGCAGGCCGATATGGACCGGTGCGCCGTGGACGGCGGAAAATCGCGTCGTCACCTGGATGGCGCGGATCGCGTCGGCCGGTTTCATCGGCCGCATGGAAACCACCATCGGCCCGTGGAACGGCCCGGCCGGCGCGGTCTTGATGCTGGTTCGCCACATCGACACGTTGGTCCCGTTCTCGATATGGCGCAGCGGAATGCCGTTATCGATCAACGCTTCCTCGAACGAGAACGAGCAGCCCAGCACGAAGGCAACAAGGTCGTCGCGCCAATGTTTGGTGATGTCCGGCGTTTCCTCGACCATCTCGCCATTGCGCCAGATGCGGTAGAGCGGCAGGTCGGTGCGGATGTCCAGATCCGCGCCCAGCGACGGAATCCGCGGGTCGCCCGGATCGGACGAGCCCAACAGCGGGCAGGGCTTCGGGTTCAGATGACAGAAGCGGTGGAAGTCGGCGGCCAGATCGGCCGGCAGAATGGCGAGGTTGCCCTGCACGAACCCCGGCGCCACGCCCGATGTCTGCCCGCGATAATCGTTTTTGCGGAACCGCCGCCGTGCCTCAAGTCCCGTTTTCGCCTGAACGACTTGATCGTCCAACACAACCTCCTGAAAAATCCCGGATGCCAACGGTGCAAGAATATGCTCATATGCGCGAACTGTCCAACAGGCCGACGGGCCTTTTCGACAGGCCAACCATTGCACCATTTGCAGGACAGCCCCGCATTCGCCGCGCTGGTCTGCAACGGTGTTTTGCCGGATTCTGCGTCATCATGATTAGACCCGCTGAACTTGCCGATATCCCAGCCCTTGTCGCCATCGAAAGCCGGTCTTTCGAAACCGACCGCCTGTCGCAGCGAAGCTTCCGTTACCTGCTGTCGCGGGGACATGCGGCCACCATCGTCGAGGTGAACGAAGAGACCGGAGAAATTCGGGGCTACGCCATGGTGCTGTTCAGCCGCGGGACTTCACTGGGGCGGCTCTATTCGATCGCGGTCGATCCGGGACATCGCGGCAAGGGCCTGGGGACGATGCTTTTGCATGCGGCCGAGGCGGCCGCGAGGGAACATGACGCCGCCTATATGCGGCTGGAGGTTCGCGTCGACGACCCTGCGACGCAGAGGCTTTACTACAAGGAGGGATACCGCAAGTTCGCCGTGCAGCATCATTATTATGATGACGACGTGGACGCGATCCGCATGGAAAAGCCGCTGGGGCCGAAGCTCGATCCCAGCATGGCCCGCGTGCCCTATTACAGCCAGAGCCTGGAGTTCACCTGCGGGCCCGCGGCGCTGCTGATGGCGATGCATGCGGTCGACACGGCGGTCACGGTGGACAAGGGCGCCGAACTGCGGCTGTGGCGGGAATCCACGACGATCTATATGACTTCCGGCCATGGCGGATGCAGCCCGCTGGGGCTCGCCGTCGCCGCTTCGCATCGCGGGTTCGAGGTCGAGGTATGGCTGAGCCAGAAGGAACCGCTTTTCGTCAATTCGGTGCGCAGCGAGAAGAAGAAGGAAGTCATCAAGCTGGTGGAAGAGGATTTCCGCCGGGAGGCGCTGGAAAGCCGTATCCCGGTTAATTACCGGCCCCTTTCGGTCCAGGCGATGCGCCAGAAATTCGACGAGGGGGGCATTCCGGTCGTCTTGATCAGCTCCTATCGTTTCGATCGCGAAAAAACCCCCCACTGGGTTGTTGTAACGGGATTTGACGATAAATACGTTTACCTCCACGACCCCTATATCGATCCGGATCAGGAAAAAACGGCGATGGATTGCATGCAGATTCCCATACCTCTCAGCGAGTTCGAGCGCATGGCCCGCTACGGGCGTTCGCAACAAAAGGCAGCTCTGGTGATTGGCCCCGGAAAGCGGAGCGAAGGCTGATGCCGCTGCATCTGGTTGTCGTCGACAGGGCAGAGGACTTCCCCTGGGATCTGCCCGGTTGCCGGGTCGTGGTGGCGCGCGAATATGTGCGCGAGGCGGCGCCGCCGAGGGCGAGTTCGGTTCGCGTGGTCAATCTTTGCCGGGACCACAGCTATCTGAGCCTCGGCTACTATTGCTCGCTGCTGGCCGAAGGGCGCGGGCACAAGACGGTTCCCTCGATCGAGGTGATGCTGGACCTGCACTGGAAGCGGCTGCTGCGGATCGCGCTGCCGGAAGTCAGCGATCTGATCGGCAAGACCTTCAAGGCGCCGGCCGATGCTGGCCCGGTTACCGCCCATATCTATTTTCGTCAGGCCGACGATCCGCGCCTAGCCGAAGCGGCGCGGCGAATTTTCGATCTGTTCCGCTGTCCGATATTAAAGCTGACCTTGCGTCATCGCGGCGGTGAATGGGAAATCGCCGATCTGGCGCCGGTGTCGATCCGCGATCTCGACGATGTTCAGAAGGAATCCTTCCGCGATGCGATGGAACGCTATGTCCGGGCGGCTTGGCGACAGCAGCGCGCGACGCCGGCGGCACGTTATTCCATTGCAATCCTTCATGACCCCGCCGAGAAGCTGCCGCCTTCCAGTACCCGGTCGCTCGATAAATTCGTCAAGGCCGGCACGCAGCTGGGCGTCGAGGTGGAGCTGATCACCAAGGCCGATTACGGGCGGCTGCTGGAATTCGACGCGCTGTTCATCCGCGAGACCACGGCGCTGGACCATCACACCTACCGCTTCGCCAAGAAGGCGGATATGGAAGATCTTGTGGTGATCGATGACCCGAAATCGATCCTGCGCTGCACCAACAAGATCTACCTGGCGGAACTGTTGCAGGCCAACAACGTGCCGACGCCGAAGACCCTGGTCATAGACCGCAAGGGCCTCGATCGCGTGGGGGCGGAACTGGGATTTCCGGCGGTCATCAAAATTCCCGACGGGTCGTTTTCGCGCGGCATGTACAGGGTCGGCAATGCCGAAGAGTTGAAGGACGCCGCCGCCAAGGTCTTCCAGGAATCCGATCTGATCATCGCCCAGGAATATATGCGCACCGATTTCGATTGGCGCGTCGGGGTGCTGGACCGCAAGCCGCTCTATGTCTGCCAGTACGAAATGGCGCGCGGCCACTGGCAGATCGTCAAGCACGGGGGCGGGGGCCAGGTGACCGAAGGCGGGGCGCGCACGCTG
>JAOUMF010000390.1 GCA_029881615.1 Alphaproteobacteria bacterium
ACGCGCGCCGTCAGATGGGCATTGTTCCACAGCCAGTCGCGGATCGCGCCGACCAGATCCGCGTCCTCGGCAAAACGTTCGGCCAGGATATCGCGCGCGCCTTCCAGCGCGGCGGCGACATCGGCGACATTCTTTTCGGCATCCACATAGGGTTCGGCGGCAACTTCAGGCACCAGCGCGGGATCGGCCAGCAGCGCGTCGGCCAGCGGCTCCAGCCCGGCCTCGCGGGCGATCATCGCCTTGGTGCGGCGTTTGGGTTTGTAGGGGAGATAGAGATCTTCCAGGCGGGCCTTCGAGTCGGCCTCGTTGATCTGCGCCTTCAGTTCATCGGTGAGCTTGCCCTGCTCTTCCACGCTTTTGAGGATCGCTGCGCGGCGATCTTCCATCTCGCGCAGATAAACCAGCCGTTCGTCCAGCATGCGAAGCTGTATATCGTCCAAGCCGCCGGTGGCCTCTTTGCGATAGCGTGCGACGAACGGAACCGTCGAGCCCCCGTCCAGCAGTTCCACGGTGGCCTTGACCTGTTCGATGCGGACGCCAAGTTCCTCGGCGATCCGCCCTTCAATACTCGTGATGCTCAACGCGACTCCTCTCGATCAATCTGGCCGAACCGGATAGCCGAATGACGCGTCCCGGGCAAGGGGACTCCGTCACCGGACACAGGGATCAATCCCATGCAAAGACGTTTTCCGCGGGTTTTGGCCGGGCCAGGAACGAAATCCCGATCGCCCGAGTGAGGGATTGACCTTCCCACGCGAGAAACGCCATGTTCGAGGATAATCGATCCAGGAAGGGTATCCGACACCATGTACATACAGCACCGCAAGGGCGAAGACGGCATGCGCCGAACGGGAGGCCATTATCGCGCCAACGGCGCCATCGGGAAAGAATCGTGCGACACCCACCAGCCCAAGGGAAGGTCGTGAACAGGAAGGGACGCCGCCGCCGGCGTTTCTTTATCCCGTACGGCTGGATAGACGTCTTCAAGCTGCTAATAGCGGCCCTGTTTCTTCCCGGCCTGTATGTATTGAACGCGCCCCAACCGGCGCTGTATGGCTATATTGGCATGAGCGTCGTCGCCTTCATCGCCTATGCCGCCGACAAGCGACGTTCGAAAAAAGGCGGCTGGCGCACGCCCGAAGCAACCTTGCACTGGATCGAATTTCTGGGCGGCTGGCCCGGTGCGGTTCCCGCGCAATTGCTGTTCCGGCACAAGACCCGCAAATCCGTATTCCAGATCACCTTCTGGGCAATTGTCGCCGCGCATATCGGATTTTGGGTCTGGCTATATGTAATGTAACTGTCGCCAGCGGTGTCGCGGCCCCCGAAACAGAGATATTCCAGGGGCATTGGCAATTCGGCCGCCGCCGTTGAAAAATCGGTTTCACCTAGGCTCACTCCGTCGGCAGATAACGGAAATGCCCACTGATCCGGTAATCGAACAACATATCGCCCAGTTCGGGCCCACGGCCGATATTATGGGCAATGATGGGGTTGCCGGTAATCGGGGCGCGCCGATCGGTGACGATGCCGATATGCGGCAGGCCGGTTCCCGTCAGCCGCCAGGTGACCAGATCGCCGGGCTTGTAATCCTCGGGATTATCGGTAATCGGCAGGGTTTCGCCATGGCGCTTGAGGAATATTTCGAGGTTCGGCACGCGACGATGATCGATATTGGGATCGGGCCGGCTGAGGCCCCATATTTTCGGATATTTGCCGAAGTCCCTTTTCATGTCCTCATGGACCCGCTGTTGCAGGTCGATGCCCAGGCCGGCCCGGTAGGCGCGGATGACCACATCGGTACAGACACCGATGTTGGCCGGAACGTCACCTAACGGATAGGCGAGGCGGTGATAGGATCCATCGTAGGTTACATCATGCTTCGTGCGATCGATTGCGGCTACGACCAGTCTTTCCGGACGACCGCCCGCCGACTGGGTCTGCTGGGCCAGCGCCGCTGGGGCCACCAACAGAACAATAACCAGGGCGAGCATTTTGCGCGTCGTCATTTTTCCTCCCACGGATCGATATCAAGGCTTCAGTACCTATGACGGGCACTAGATCACATGAATTCGTCAACAGCATGGCCACGTCACCCGGCAAGCCCGGTTTCGCTTCCAAATCGTATTCTATTTTATTAAAATGTATTAGATATGACATGCTGGTTTGCCCCGGACAGGATAATGACTCGTTGAGTTCTAAGGAGATGGCGATGCCAACGACCAAAACCGCCAAGCCGCCACGCGCGGCAGCGCCGAAGCTGATAAAGGATAGCGATACGGACGCGATTTTCGCGACGGCCCGCGACATGACCACGGACTTCCGGTTCGACGGCAAGACGGCGGCGGTATTCGACGACATGGTCACGCGGTCGGTGCCGTTTTATGACGAAATACAACGCATGGTGACGGAACTGACCGCCGAATATGCACAGCCGGGCACGAATATGTACGATCTCGGCTGTGCGACTGGCACAACCTTCGTTCTGCTGGACGATATGGTCGATCCCCAGGTTCGCTTCGTGGGCATCGACAATTCAGACGAAATGCTGGGCAAGGCGCGCAAGAAACTGAGTTTGCTCGATTCGGGCCGGCCGTTCGAGTTGATCAACGCCGACCTGCACAGCCAGTTTACCTTGGAAAACGCCTCGGTGGTGCTACTGGTGCTGACGCTGCAATTCGTGCGGCCGCTCTATCGCGACAAGCTGATGCGCCGGGTCGCCGACGCAATGCCGGAGAACGGAGCGTTAATTCTGGTCGAAAAACTGACCAGTTCCCATACGCTGCTGAACCGGCAATTCATCAAATTCTATTACGACTACAAGAAACGGAACGGCTATTCCGAGGTGGAAATCGCACAGAAGCGCGAGGCGCTGGAGAACGTGCTGATTCCATACCGGAGCGAGGAAAATCATGAAATGCTTCGCGATGCGGGGTTCCGCCATTCCGAGGAATTTTTCCGCTGGTACAATTTCTGCGGCATGATCGCCGTCAAATAACGTCGGCCTTCGTGGCAATACAAATTCAAAGGGTTTCCGCATGATCGCCTATGGCAATTTCCTGTTTCGACATCGAAACTGGGTCTTCCCCCTCGTCATGATCGCTCTGTTCGTGGGGTTCAGGCCCGTCCCCGCCGGTGGCTCGCCGGCGATGGACCTGTGGCTCGATCTGGCCGGAATCGCCGTCGTGCTGGCGGGGGAAGCGATCCGCGGCGCCGTTGTGGGGCTCGCCTATATCAAGCGCGGCGGCCTGCAGAAGAAAGTCTATGCCGCCGATCTTGTGACCGATGGCATGTTCGCCCATGGTCGAAACCCGCTCTATGTCGGCAATCTTCTGATGCTCGCCGGCTACCTGCTGATTCACAACAATCCATGGGTCTATGTCCTGGGCGGATTGTTTTTCCTGGTCGCCTACCATGCCATCGTGGCGGCCGAGGAAGCCTATCTGCGCGCCAAATTCGGTGACGGATACGATGCCTATTGCCGCGATACGCCACGCTGGCGAATC
>JAOUMF010000391.1 GCA_029881615.1 Alphaproteobacteria bacterium
CAGCGATTCCAGCTTCATGGCCTGCCGGTAGGGCAACATCCCGACCGCGACCTTGCCACCGTCCAGCGGCGGCAAGGGAATCATGTTGAACACCGCCAGCACGATATTCAGGGATATGGAATTCCAGAGGGTTACGTATGCCCATTGCGCGATAGTCTCGGGCAGCAAATATGCCACATGAAGCAGAAGCGCGGAAACAAACGCGATGACCATGTTGGCGGCAGGTCCCGCGGCGGCCACCAGCATCATGTCACGCCGCGGCACGCGCAGATGGCGGGTGTTTACCGGAACCGGCTTGGCCCAGCCGAACAGCATGCCCGAACCGGACAGAATAAGCATTCCGGGCACCAGAATGGTGCCGACCGGGTCGATATGATTGACCGGATTGAAGGACAGGCGATCCTGCTGTTTGGCGGTGGGGTCGCCGCAAAGCCACGCCGCCCAGGCATGCGCGGCCTCATGAAACGTAATCGCCAGCAGAACCGGCAAGGCCCAGACGGTTACAGCCCTAAATATCGTTTCCATATCCATCGCGGTTTCGGCCTACTTCATTGCGTTCAGGTATGTCCCGCGCCGGTCAGCGCCGCAAGTTCGACTAGCGAGTCCTTGCGGTTGAACGGCTCTGGCGGGCAGATCATCGTCAGCGCTCTTTGGTAACGCCGAAATCCCGCCGCGTCCAGTGGCCGCGCCGCCGCCGCGATCTGTTCCATCTCACCCATATCGCCATTGCAGTGCAAAACCACGTCGCATCCGGCCTCCAGCGATTCGGCGGTGCGGGTCGAGAACTCGCCGCCCAGCGCCTTCATCGACAGGTCGTCGGTCATCACCAGACCGTCATAGCCGATAAAGCCTCTGATAATGTCGTTCATCATGGTCGGCGATGTCGTTGCCGGACGGTCCGGATCGATATCCGCGTAAACGATATGCGCGGTCATCGCCAGCGGCATGTCGGCCAGATCGCGGAACGGCGCGAAATCCGTTTGTTCCAGTTCGGCACGGCTGGTTTCGACCCTGGGAAGTTCATGATGGCTGTCGGCTCGTGCCCGGCCATGTCCGGGAATATGCTTGATGACCGGCAGAACGCCGCCCTCCAGCAATCCCTCGCATACCAACCGCCCCAGCCGGGAAACAGTCTCGACGGTTTCGCCGAACGAACGATCGCCGATGATGTCGTGGGCGCCCGGAAAGCGCAGGTCAAGCAACGGCAGGCAGTCGACGTCGATTCCCAGATCGCGCAGTTCAGTAGCCAGCAAACGGGCGTTCAGTCTGGCGGCGCGGTAAGCGGTAGCGGGATCGAGAGCGGCAAAGATTCCCTGCGGCGGCGCAGCGCGCCAATGCGGCGGTTTCAGCCGGGCGACGCGTCCGCCTTCCTGGTCGATCAGGACAAATGCATCGGGTCGGCCTGCACAAGCCCGCATATCGGCGACCAGCCCGCGAACCTGATCGGGCGTTTCGATGTTCCGGGCGAACAGAATGAAGCCCGCCGGATCGCTATCCCTGAAAAATGCCTGTTCCGCCGGACTGAGGCTGGTTCCCGCGCAACCGAATATAGCCGCCATTGGCGGCGCGGTCCGCCCGTTATCCATTACGGGATTCCAGGCGGAACATCAGGCCCTCAAGGACGAACGACGATACAGTCTTGGCCACGCGATTTCAGCTTGCGGCAAATCGAATCGGCCGATTCGCGATCGCCGAAGGCACCGCCCTGCACGCGATAAAACGTGCCGCGATCCTGGACCACGGCGGGCTGAACCGTCAGCGGCAATTTTCCAAGCACGTCCGGATGTTTGTTGACCTGCTTGTCCCAGAGCGATTTCGCCGCGGATTCAGAGCGTGCCGACGCCACCTGGACGCGATAAACGCCCGCCATGGTGCGCATCGGCGTGACATTCGTCTTGCCAGACGGCGCTGACGGCGGTGTCATTGCCACCGTGGTGGTCGGCGTCGGCGCCGGTGCCTTGGGAATTACCACCGCAATCTGATTGTCGTTCGTTGTCATTTTGGTTGATGCGGCGGGTTTGGTCGCATCCGCCGGCGCTTCGGGCTGAACCGCGACAACCGCCGGCTTATCGGCCTGTTTATCGTCGGGAACCTTGGTGTCCGCCGATGGCACGGGCAGAATATTCTCCGTCTTCTTGCCGCCGTCCGGCGCCGGGGCACCCGGCGCGGGCAGGATCGGCAGCGCGGCGACACCTTCCGCTTCCGGCGGTGTCGGCGGCGGAAGTGCCGAACCTTCAACGGCTTTAGGTGTTTTTTCAGCGCCTTCCGGGACCATCGTTATCGCAGAGCCGGCGTCGCCCGGGGTCTTGACCTCTTCAGGCGGCGCGACGATCGCTACCTTGCCCTTGTTTTCGCCGTCGGTGACGATATTGAATACGTTCTTGTCCTGGCCGGCAACCTGCGCGCCGCCGGGTTGGTCAGGCGCCATCTTGATCTGCTTTCCGGGTTCCGGCGCCAGATCCTTCACCACCACGATCTTCCGATCGCTCTTATCGGAATCGCTGGACGCGATCCAAACGACCGGAATAAAAACCGCCAGCGCGACCACCGGAATGATGCCGAATTTGAATTTCTTCCAGATACGTTTCCATGCCGGAAGATCGTCATCATCCTCGTCGTCGTCATAACCTTCAAGCTGCGCTTCGAGAGCGTCAAGATCGTCATCAGCTGCCATCACCGCATCTCCTTGACCGGTTCAATGCCGAAAATACCCAGTCCCGAATCGATAACTGTCTGGACTCCTTGGACTAATACTAACCGGGCCATCGTCAACTCTTGGCTATCTTCCTGAACGATCTTGAGGGAAGCATCTTTTCCTCCCTTGTCCCAGAAGGCGTGAAACAACCCGGCGAGTTCATAAAGGTAATAGGCAATCCTGTGTGGTTCATGGGCATCGGCCGCTGCCTCGACCAGCCTCGGCCAGCCCGCGATCATCTTGATCAGACCTAACTCGGACTCATCCGTCAAGCATGATATGGTGGTAGAGGCTAGCGTTTGCAACGATATATCGCATGCGGGAAACTGATCTTGCGCCTTCCCGCGCGACGAATGACAGCGCGCGCTGGCATACTGAACATACCAGATCGGGTTCTCTCGACCGCCCTCAACAACGGCCGTCAGGTCGAAGTCCATCTGGGCATCGTTCTTGCGCGTAAGCATATGAAATCTAACGATTTCAGGTCCCACCTCATCGACCAGTTCACGCAGCGTCACGAAGGTTCCGGCGCGCTTCGACATCTTCATCGGCTCGCCCTTGTCCATCAGTCTGACGATCTGGCAGATCTTGACGTCCAGGGTCCCCTTGCCGGCCGAAATCGCCTTCACGGCGGACTGCATTCTTTTTACATATCCGGCGTGATCGGCGCCCCATACATCGATCATTTCGGTGAATCCACGCCGAAACTTGTCCAGGTGATTCGCAATGTCCGAGGCGAAATAGGTCCAACTGCCGTCGGACTTCTTCAAGGGCCGGTCGACATCGTCGCCGAAT
>JAOUMF010000392.1 GCA_029881615.1 Alphaproteobacteria bacterium
AGACCGGGAGCGATTTGCGCGGCTTGCCGTCGGCGCCGGTCCAGTTCAGCGTGACCTCGTCCGAGCCCTCGATGCGGATTTCCGCCGTGGCATCGCCCAGAATCTCTGTCAGCGTATCGTCGGGCCCGAGCCCGAAATCTGGCAGGGCAATCTCCTCCAGGTCGATGACCGACAGGCCGGCCCGTTCCGCCGCGCCGGTCAGCGCTTTTTCCAGCTGCTGGCGCGCCTGGACATATTTCATCCGCCCGCGCACCCGCACCAACTCCGCCACCCCACGCTCGCCCATCTGGCCCAGCGCATAAAGGCAGGCATTGCCCAGCTTCATCGACCGCGCCCCCCAACCGGGAACCTTCTTGTAACAAGTCTCGCAAAACCGGCCGATGGCGACGGCGAGGGAATCGCCACCAATCTGCGCCGCAGCCCAGATCATGCCTTTCAGCATGTCGGCGTTGGGTTCAGGTTCCGCGGGATCGGGCGTGAATTCCGCCAACCACAACGCCAGACGTTCGGCGAATTCTTCCCGCCCGACGGCCGCAATCCGCGCGTCGGCATCCTTCAGCCACTTCTTCGCCGGCTTCGCTTTGCCCTCGCTGGTCTTCATATGGGTCAGCAGGTCGGTCCAGTCCTGTTTTTCCTCTCCGCCCAGCCCGTCAAGCCACTCAATGACGGAATTACCCCATGCCGTTTCCTCGACCAGGCCAGGCATGAACCAGGGCGCCAGAATTCGGGTCAGACGTCCGGCCAGACGTTGGCGTTCATCGGATGTATGACCGATATGCTTCAGGCGAAGTGTTTTCAAGATATTGATCATGTTGCTTGTCGGTTGGTTGGATGTAAGGAAACGTTCGACGGCATCGACGAAGGCGTGCAGCATGCGGCTGCCCGGCTGGAAGAGGTCGTCTGCGAGCGGTAACAGTTTGAGAATGTCCGCGGCGGATAGTTCAAACCCTTTCTCCAGGATATGTCTGATCAGTTTCTCCCTGATGCGGGATTTGACCGACCATTCCCGCCAGCTATCTAGATCGGTTGCCCGGGGTTCGCCGGCGATGACTGCATAGTCCTCCATGGCAAGATGGAGCAATGCTCGGTGTCCCGCCGGGTTGCCATCCAATGCCACCGCCCCGCCCGGCGTTTCGCCGAGTTCCAATGAACGCCACCGGTCTGCCATTAGCAGCGGCTCCTGGTCGTTCGAATAAGCACGATAGGGCCCGCGCCAACGTTCCATGGCCTCGGCGAAGGCCATGTCTGCGGCAGGATATTGATTATCCTCGACAATTTCTCCGGCCGGTGTCGTCTTCACGCCGATTACGTTGCCCTTCTTCAGTTCGGCGTTCATTAGCCGCATGGACCGGATACGCGCACGCTTCCGTTCGTATGGCAGGTATGTGTAATGGTGCCCCATCCACCTCAGATATTCCAGGAACTCAGGATTCATGCCGTTCTGCTTCGTGAATCGGTCGATAGCGGCAAACACGACGTCCTGACCATGCCACCAGACGCCGTAGCCATTATGCGTCATGTCGTCCAGCATCGCGCGGAGTTCACTGAGTGTGAAATCCGCACCATCGCCGATCAAACGATAGACCAAGGTCGACAGGGCACTTTCGAACAGAAGGGTTTCGTCGCGCCCCCATTCCGGCGGCCGCGCCGCGGCGCCCCGATGGTATGCGCGCAGCACGACCTTGCTGCGAAGTTCAGGGGAGGCACCGAAAATGCGCTGGGCTGAGATGAGTTCGTCAAGAGCGGGCGCAACTTTGCTTGTCTTCGGGCTCTTCGCCAGAACTTCCGCCTCGAACGCGGTTAGCAGATCGCTAGCCTCGGCGTCGAGGGGCCGCGCCGGATTATTGGTCGTACCGGCCACGGCCCCTCATCCCCCGACCAGCGGCACCAGCTTCAAAAATACGGCCTCGCTGTCGGGCGTGACGACGACATATTCGTCCGGGTCCTCGATCTGGCGGTCGTCGAACAGCAGGATGAAGGTGCTTTTCCGGAACGCCTCAAGCGCCACCTTGACCTGGTTTTCCGGATCCAGCTTGCGGCGTTTCTTCAGCTTGTAGCCGTTCAGCACGCGCTCGGAGTCACCGGGCTGGATCAGCCCCTGGAAGACCGCGCCGGCCTTCGCGTTATGGGCCTCGACCTCGGCCTCCACGCGCCGGCGGATCAGTTCGGCCGCCGTCACGCGCTCGCTGGCGAGTTTCAGTTCTGCCGCCGCGCGTTTGCCCTGGCCGGGGGTCTCGTCCCAGATTTTCAGCACCGCCTGCATCATGCCCTCCTCGTTCCGTTACGCGCGCAACCGTTACGTTTGGCGGCGCACCCAAACTTCCATCGAAAAGGTTAGCGGATAAGTTTTAACCGGTGCTTAACCGGACTCGCGGCGCGATGCGCCGCCGGCGGCGGGATTGGCGCCGCCGGGCAGCACGACGAAGCGGCGGCGGGCGACCGGCTTTCCGGGCGTGACGGAATAGACCTGCTTGGTCGCCTCGACCAGCAGTACGCCGCCGAAGGTCTGAAATAGCGTATTGCCAACCCGCTCCAGCACCGGCGCGGCCTTGACTATCAAATGGCGATTGATCGGGGGCATATGCAGCGCGCGCCTTGTCTCACCCGGCGTGAACATTGAATCGCGCAGCAGGCGGCGAATCTGGCCGTTAGTATAGGGATGGCCATGGCCGAACGGCGTGCGCTCGCTGCGTGACCAGACACTGGCGCGGTTGGGCGCCACGATCAGCATGCGGCCATTGCCCTTCAACACGCGCCAGGCCTCGCGCATCATGGCGCGCAACTGTTCGCTGGATTCCACCGCATGGACCATCAACAGGCGGTCGACGCAAAGGTCCGGCAGCGGCAATTCCGACTCATAGGCCAGCGCAATCTGCCCCGGCCCTCCATTGGGCCAGGGAATCACACCCTGCGCCGCCGGCGCAATGGCCAGCACGCGCTCGGCCTCGTTGCGGAAGGGCGTGAGATATGGCGTCGCATGGCCCAACCCCAGCACCGCCATGCCGCGCACATCCGGCCAGATCGCGCGAATCTGACGGCGAATCGTGCGCCGCGCCACCTGGCCCAGCGGCGAGCGGTAGAATTCGTCCAAGTCTATGACATCGGTAAACATGGGGCGGAGTGTAGCAGAACTGGCGGAAAAACAGAATGGCGACCACCGGGCTTGCCGACCCGCCCCCCCGGCGTATAATCGCGCTCGCCGGGCAAGCGAGAATTCATTCAAAAGGAGATCAGAATATGGCCGCGCTGGAGGTCCACCAAATTCCCGTCTGGGACGATAATTACGTCTATCTGGCGCATGATCCGGAAACCGGGTCAACCGCCGTTATCGACCCGGCGGAGGCGGAGGCGGTGCTGGAAGCGGCCGCGGCCAAGGGCTGGAAGATCACCCATATCCTGAACACCCACCATCACGGCGACCACACCGGCGGCAACGAGGAAATCAAGGCCGCCACCGGCTGCACCATCGTCGGCGCGCGATCCGATGCC
>JAOUMF010000393.1 GCA_029881615.1 Alphaproteobacteria bacterium
CCTGCGCACCACCGGCGCGGCCACCCAGCCGCCGGTCGCGAAGCCCTTGGTCGCCGCGTTGCCTTTCGGCTCGTCCAGCAGCGCCAACACCACATAGCGCGGATCGTTGATCGGAAAGGCCGCGACGAAGGACGACAGAAGCCGCTTGCCCTCGTAACCCTTGGCATCCGGCTTTTCCGCCGTGCCCGTCTTGCCGCCAACCGCATAGCCCGCGGCATCGGCGTTACGCCCGGTTCCATTTTCCACTGTCAGCCGCATCAGTTTGCGAATTTCTTCCGATGTCCGTTTCTTGAATACACTGCGCGGCGCACGATCCCCGATGCGGTGTTCACCAGCAACGATCGTCGGCTGATACAACAGGCCGCCATTGACCGCCGCGGCCACGCCATTGACCAGATGCAATGGGCTTACGGCGATTCCATGACCAAAACCGATCGTCATTGTGTTAACTGGCCGCCAGGTCTCGGGCGTGATCGGGCTTCCGGTCTCGGGCAGTTCCACGGCCAGCGGGGCCAACAGCCCCAGCTTGTCCAGATAATCCCGCTGGCGCTGCCCCCCTATATCCTGCGCCATCAACGCGGCGCCGATATTCGAGGAATAAACGAACACTTCCGGCAAGGTCAGCCAACGCTTCTTGGCATGATAGTCCCGAATCAGAAAACGCGAGATCTGCAGCGGCTTCGTCGCGTCGTAACGTTTGCTCATGACCGCCGCCCCGGCATCCAGCGCCATCGCGGCGGTGAACACCTTGAAGGTGGATCCCAGTTCGTAAACACCCAGCGTGGCCCGGTTGAAACGCTCGTCATCGCCGGCCTTGCCCGGATGGTTGGGATCGAAGTCCGGCATCGACACCAGCGCCAGAATTTCACCGTTGCGCACGTCCATCACAATGCCTGCCGCCGACTTGGCCTGAAACTCGCGCATCGCCGCACCGAGTTCCCCGCGCATCAGATGCTGCACCCGCATGTCGATGGTCAGGCGCAGCGGCTCGTCGCTTTTCGCCAGATATCCCTCGAACTGCTTTTCCAGCCCCGCGATCCCGCGATTGTCGCTATCCACATAGCCCAGCAGATGCGGCATCAGGGCACCCTGAGGATAGACGCGGGTATATTCATCGATAAAGTCCAGACCCGGGATGCCGCGTTCCAGCAGCGCCCATTGCTGGCGCGGCGTCAGGTGCCGGCGCAACCATACGAAGCCGCGGTCGGACTGCAATTTTTTCAGCGTCGCCGCGTAATCCATGTCGGGCAGGACTTCCACCACCGCCCGGGCCGCCTTTTCCGCATCCAGCAAGCGCCGCGGGTTGGCGTAAAGCGATGCGGTTTCCAGGTCGGTCGCCAGGACTTCGCCATTACGATCGACAATATTGGCGCGCGGGCGCGGTTCGACTCGCTCGGTCGCGATGGCGATGGGGCGGTCGCCCGATTCCCCACGAATCGCCAACTGGGTCAGCCGCCCGCCGATGGTAGTGAAGATTAGCGCCATGAATATCCCGGCCACCAGGATACGGGCACGGCCCATTTCGGTGACACGGCGCATTTCCACATCCATGCGCGGCGGCATATAGGCGCCCCGGCCGGTAATCCGGCCAAGCTCCCGCCCCCCATCGGCCGAGGGGAACAGATCCCTGTATGAGCGCCCGCTCATCGTATTACCTGTGCGTTGGCCGGCTTCGCCAGCTTTTCGTGCTGCAGCACGTCGAGGACGTCCGGCAATGGCCGGTACGCGAGGTCGCCGTAGTCCCCGATGCGCTCCGCCGTGAGGCCCTGCATGCGGGGCAGGAATTGCCTCGATAGATCCTCGATCCGCTCTGGACGCGCCAGATAGGTCCATTCTGCCTTAAGTACATGGATGGTTTCCTGCTCTTTAATGATATCCCGCTCGAGCGCGGCCAATTCCTTTTCCATCTGCTCCACCTCGTAGGCGATGCCATAGAGGCCAATGCCGGTAATGACGGCCCCCAGAATCCAGATGGTCATAAACAAACTTTTCATGCGGCCTCCTCCGCCGGCCAGGCCGGCGCATCGGTCCGCTCGGCGCCCCGCAACCGGGCCGAACGCGCCCGGGGGTTGGTCGCGGTTTCTTCTTCCGACGGCTTGATGGCGCCGCTTTTAATCAACGAAAAGGTCGGCGCGAGGCCTTCCTCGCGCGCCACGGGGAGATGGCGCGATGCACGGGGGGAGGAGCCCGCGCGTGAGCGGAGGAAGGCCTTGACGCGCCTGTCTTCCAGGGAGTGGAACGCGACCACCGCCAGATGCCCGCCCGGCGCCAGCAATCGCTCGGCGGCGACCAGGGCGCGGTCGAGTTCGCCTAATTCGTCGTTCACATGAATACGCAGCGCCTGGAAGGTTCGCGTCGCCGGATCGATGCCGTCGCGCGATTTCGGCACCGCGCGGCGCACAATAGCGGCCAGCGCCAGGGTGCGGGTGATCGGGGCTTCCTTGCGCGCCTCGACGATGGCATGCGCGACGCGGCGCGATTTACGCTCCTCGCCCAACTGGAAGATGATGTTGGCGAGCGCCGTTTCTTCCGTCTCGTTCACGATATCGGCCGCAGTCGGCCCGTCGGACCCCATGCGCATGTCCAGCGGCCCGTCGGCGCGGAACGAAAAACCACGCCCGGCCTCGTCCAGCTGCGGCGAGGACACGCCGATATCGAGCGCGATGCCGTCCACCGAGGTTACGCCGCGCTCGGCCAGAAGCCTGTCCATATCGCCGAACCGCCCGTGGATCAAATTCAGCCGCCCGGGATATTCGGCCGCCATATCCTCTCCACGGCGGATTGCATCGGGGTCGCGGTCGATGGCCCAGACAACGCAATCCGCCGCGTCGAGAATCGCCCGGCTATAGCCGCCGGCGCCGAAGGTGCCGTCCACATAAACCCTTCCATCGCGCGGGGACAGCACGGCCAGCACTTCCGTCAGCATGACCGGACGGTGGGCATCGGTATTGTTCTTGCGGGCGCCGCTCATGATTTCGACTCCGCCGGTTTCAGGCGGAAGGTCTGGCCCTTCACGCGGGTGCGGCTTTCCGCCGTATGGGCCTGCAGCCGCGAGGGCTCCCACAGTTGAAAGCGCCGGCCGTGACCGGCGAAGGCGACCTGCCCGTCGATATTCGCGAATTCCATGTATTCGGCAGGGATCATGATGCGGCCCTCGCCGTCCAGCGACAGCGGCCGCGCATCGGCCAGGATCACCGCGCCCATTTCGGCCTCGGCGTCGGAGAACATGTCGAACTGTTCCAGGCTTTCGGCCAGCCGTTCCATGAAAGCCTGATCGCAGGCCTCCAGCGCGGCGAGATTGGGCGAGCGATAGACATAGACAAGCCGTCCGTCGCCCTCTGGCAACTGCGCGCGGAACGGGGCCGGAAGGGACACGCGCCCCTTCTTGTCGACCTTGTTCTCGTATGTTCCTGCAAACAGGGCCATGTCTCGCGCCGCTCGTCTTTCATGCCGTTTATCGAATGTCTTCCTTGCCCTGGCCTC
>JAOUMF010000394.1 GCA_029881615.1 Alphaproteobacteria bacterium
GTTCGCGCAGACCCGCCAGCGCTTCACCGTCGCCCGCGCCCGCGCCGGCCTCTATTCCCGTGGGCGCGCGATATTCGCCCAGAACGGCGCGCAGCGCATCGCCCCATTCGCCGGTGGTCACGCCCGCATGGGCGCAGGCGATGGAAGCCTCCATGATATTGGCGCCCTCGCGCGCGGCCGCACCCAGCGCCGCCAGGGCCGCCCGTGCCGCGCCGTCGTCCCGGGCGCCGCGCCATTCCACGAGACCACGAATCTGCGCATCCTCGGCCAAGTGATCGACGGTCAACACCGCCGCCTCGCCCGCGGTCAGGGGTGAGTCCGCGCCCTCGGTAAAGCTGTTCACGCCGACCACGACCTGTTCGCCGGATTCGATGGCCGCCATGCGCCGGGCGTTGGATTCGACCAGCCGTTCCTTCATATAGCCCGATTCCACCGCCGGAATGGCGCCGCCCATGGCCTCGATCACGGCCATCTCGGCGCGGGCCTCCTGCTTCAACGCCTCGACCTTGGCCGCGACCACCGGCGAACCGTCGAACAGATCGCCATATTCCAGCAAGTCGGTCTCGTGGGCGACAATCTGTTGCAGGCGCAGGCTCCATTGCTGGTCCCAGGGGCGGGGCAGGCCCATCGCCTCGTTCCAGGCCGGCAGCTGCACCGCGCGGGCCCGCGCATTCTTCGACAGCACCACCGCCAGCATTTCCAGCAGGATGCGATAGACGTTGTTTTCCGGCTGCTGTTCGGTCAGCCCCAGCGAGTTCACCTGCACGCCATATCGAAAGCGCCGCAGCGTCTCGTCCTCGATGCCATAGCGGTCGCGGCAGATCTCGTCCCACAGCTCGGTAAAAGCCCTCATCTTGCATATTTCGGTAACGAAACGAATTCCCGCATTGACGAAGAAGCTGATGCGCCCGACAGCCTGGGGGAAGGCGGCGGCATCCACCTGGCCGCCATCGCGCAGGCCATCCAGCAGGGCGATCGCGGTGGCCAGCGCATAGGCCAGTTCCTGCGCCGGCGTCGCGCCGGCTTCCTGCAGATGGTACGAACAGACATTGGTCGGGTTCCATTTGGGCACCTCGCGGCAGGTGAAGGCGACCACGTCCCGGGTAAGCTTCAGGCTGGCCGCGGGCGGGAAGATATAGGTTCCGCGCGACAGATATTCCTTGATGATA
Organism: Alphaproteobacteria bacterium; assembly: GCA_029881615.1. GTDB lineage: Bacteria > Pseudomonadota > Alphaproteobacteria > UBA8366 > JADFVY01 > JADFVY01. Next base: position 1,170 of record JAOUMF010000394.1, read on the forward strand.
TCGTTCTGGGTGGTGCCGGCCAGGTCGGCCCGCGCCGCGCCCTGCCGCTCGGCCGCCGCGATATAGAGCGCCAGCAGCCAGGGAGCGGGGGCGTTGATCGTCATCGAGGTGTTCATGCGGGCCAGCGGGATGCCGTCGAACAGCGCCTCCATATCGCCGAGATGGGAGATCGGCACACCCACCTTGCCGACCTCGCCGCGGGCCAGCGGGTGATCGGCGTCATAGGCGGTCTGGGTCGGAAGATCGAAGGCGACGGAGAGGCCGGTCTGCCCGCGCTCCAGATTTGTGCGGTACAGCAAATTGGACGATTTCGCCGAGCTGTGACCCGAATAAGTGCGGATCAGCCAGGGACGATCGCGCGGCGCCCTTTCGCCCCCCTGCTTCATGCCTTGTAACGGGTGGTTTTGCTCGTTTTTTACCAACGCACTGTCTCCCGTTTTTATCCCGACCTGGCCCCATCGCCAGATGTTATTTTGTCATAATCTGTTATTGTCGAGGCTTAATCTGAAACAAACTGTCTTATTGTGCAATGCAAAATTTTCCTGTAGCGTTCACTTCAGAATAACGGAAACCCGGGGAAGCAAAATGACAAATGAGCCAACCGAAGCAATCGATATTACCGCCAACCTGCCGAAAAAGGACCTCTACGAGGTTGGCGAAATCCCGCCGCTGGGCCATGTGCCGAAGCAAATGTACGCCTGGGCGATCCGGCGCGAACGGCACGGCGAACCCGAACAGGCGATGCAGGTCGAGGTGGTCGACGTTCCGCCAATCGATCCCCATGAAGTCCTGATCATGGTGATGGCCGCGGGCGTCAATTACAACGGGGTCTGGGCCGCGCTGGGCCAGCCGATATCCGTGTTCGACGTGCACAAGGCCGAGTACCATATCGCGGGATCGGACGCGGCGGGCATCGTCTGGGCCGTGGGGTCGAAGGTCAAGCGCTGGAAGGTCGGCGACGAAGTCGTGGTGCATTGCAATCAGGATGACGGCGACGACGAGGAATGCAATGGCGGCGACCCGATGTTTTCGCCCTCGCAGCGCATCTGGGGTTATGAGACGCCCGACGGCTCGTTCGCCCAGTTCACGCGGGTGCAGGCGCAGCAGCTGATGCCGCGCCCCCGCCACCTGACCTGGGAGGAAAGCGGCTGTTACATCCTGACGCTGGCCACCGCCTATCGCATGCTGTTCGGGCACCGGCCCCATACGCTGAAACCCATGCAGAACGTGCTGGTCTGGGGCGCCTCGGGCGGGCTTGGCTCGATGGCGATCCAGCTGATCGCGACGGCCGGCGCCAATGCCATCGGCGTGATTTCCGACGAGGACAAGCGCGATTTCGTCATGCAGATGGGCGCGCGCGGCGTCATCAACCGCAAGGATTTCGACTGCTGGGGCCGCCTGCCCGATGTCGGCTCGCCGGAATTCGGCGACTACATGAAGCGGGTGCGCGCGTTCGGCAAGGCGATCTGGGAACATACCGGCAAGGGCAACGACGTGGATTTCGTCTTCGAACATCCCGGCGAGGCGACCTTCCCGGTCTCCTGTTTCGTCGTCAAGCGCGGCGGCATGGTCGTATTCTGCGCCGGCACCACCGGCTATAACCTCACCTTCGACGCGCGTTTCGTGTGGATGCGCCAGAAACGCATCCAGGGAAGCCATTTCGCCAACCTGATGCAGGCCGCCCAGGCCAACAAGCTGATGGTGGAACGCCGCATCGACCCCTGCATGTCCGAGGTGTTCTCGTGGGACGACATTCCCCGCGCCCACGCCAAGATGCGCGCCAACCAGCACAAGCCCGGCAACATGGCCGTGCTGGTGCAGGCCAAGCGCCCGGGCCTGCGGACGTTCGAGGATGTGGTGGAGGGGTGAGCGCGGGCGTTTGCTTTTTGGTCATGGTTTTGGTGGATGATATGACTCCCGACAGAATTGATGGCCAGATTCACTGAATCGCTCTGAGATGACACAGCAATCACCGACACCCCTTTCGGCAACCGGCCTCTCCGTCGCGGCTAACGGCGGGGGGTTTCCCGTGGACGGGCACGCGGTGATCGACAGGCTTGACACCCCCGCGCCGCATGAGGAACTGGCGGCCGGCGAGCCGCCGGCGCCGCTGGGCTGGGCATGGGCATAGAAGGCCAATGGCCGGGCGAATGGATAAATACGGCATGAATGGCGGGCCGGGCCGCGATTGCGGGGCCGCCGGAACCGTGGTAGCGGATGCCGCTGGTGTAAAAAGGGAAAATGCATGTTGCGAAGAAGATGTTTTTCAGGGCCGCTGGGCCGCGTCGCCCCGGTCATGGCGCTTGCG
>JAOUMF010000015.1 GCA_029881615.1 Alphaproteobacteria bacterium
AGACAGGTCGGGATCGACCACGCCAAGCTGCATCTTGATGGCGTACCATGTCGATCCCCAGATCAGTACCGTGCCGACATACAGCAGGTTATTTCCCAATTTCCCCCCTTGGCGGATTAGCAGCGCCAGAAGGGCTTGGATACCTCCTCCATGGCGGTAATTCTGTCGATTCCGATATCGCGAAGCAGGCGTTCGTCGAGCCTGGCGAGGCAGCGGCGCTGCCGAGCACGCTCATACCACAGTTGCAGGGTCTGAACAGATGCCAAAAAGAGGCGGCCGAGGCCGTCTGGCAGATCGGACGTTCTGGTCGGGTTGCAGGGAATATGGCGATCTATGATATGGCTCATCTTCGGTGTCCTTATCTGAAACCGGAACCTCTGACGGCCCCGAATGCAGGATAATGTTCATTCATGACAGCAAAATTACAGGTAATCTGAGTTGTCGACAAACGATCCTTTTTCATGTATCGGATAAGTAACATTAATCCGAAAAGGCATCGCCATGGTGACGCGCCTGCCCCCGATGAACACACTGCGCGCCTTTGAGGCGGCAGCCCGCTATCTCAGCTTCACCCTCGCCGCCGAAGAACTTCACATTACCCAGGCGGCCGTGAGCCATCAGATCAAAACGCTGGAACAGGCACTGGGGGTGCGGCTGTTCCGCCGCCTGAATCGCGCCATCCGTCTGACCGAGGAAGGGCAGGAGTTCGTCAGCGAGGTTCGCATGGCGTTGAACCATCTGGCGACCGCCGTGGAAAAGCTCGCCGCGCCCGATGCCGGCGGGCCGCTGACGGTCAGCGTATTGCCCTCTTTCGCGTCGAAATGGCTGGTGCCGCGGCTGGGCCGATTCCGCGACAAGCATCCGGAAATCGACGTGCGGATCGACCCGTCTAATCAGCTGACCGATTTTCGGCGCGACGATGTCGATCTGGTGGTGCGCTATGGCGAGGGCGAATATGAAGGCCTGCACAGCGTACGGCTGATGACGGAGGATATTTTTCCGGTTTGCAGCCCCTCCCTTCTGAAAGGGCCGAACGCATTATCCAAGCCGGAAGATCTGCGCCGGCACACGCTCTTGCATGACGATGCCTATGTGGATTGGGCAATGTGGCTGCTGGTGGCGGGTGTAAAGGGGATCGGTCAGCGTCAGGGGCCTTTCTTCACCGATTCGGCCATGGTGATCCAGGCCGCCGTGGAAGGCCAGGGTGTGGCGCTTGCCCGTGGCGCGCTGGCGGCCGGGGATATCGCGGCTGGCCGACTGGTAAAGCCATTCGATATCGCAATTCCCACAAAATATGCGTATTATATATTGAGTCCCAAGGCGACGAGCCATCATCCCAAGATTGCTGCTTTCAGGGAGTGGTTGTTGGAAGAAGCCTCGGTTGATGCGGTTGTCTTGCCGGGCAATTAAGGGATTCAAGAAGGTTTGGTTGCGACTCGAGGAGTTTCACCAATGCAAGGCATCAAGAATTTTGTTTTGGGTAGTGTGCTTATCGCGGCTGGCGGTGGCATTCTGATGACCGCCAATCTGCGCGGCATGCTGGAATATGGCGCCTGGGGTATCCTTGTCGTCGGTGTTTTGATGTTCGCCGCCGGATTGTACCAGATGCTGGTCGTCGCCAGGATAACGGTTGACGCGACGGAGGCCTACAACACCAATTCGACGGCCCGTCTGCTAATGCAAAGCATGCTGACCACTGCGCTGGCCGATGGTCATCTCGACGATCAAGAGGTCGAGACGATCACCGAAGCCTGTGAAGCAGTTGTGGATGAACATCTTGATCCCGATTCGATCCGCCGAATCGCAAATCTGATCAAGGAGCGAGGGGATGCCATCCTCGAGGAAATTCGCTATGAGGGGAAAATGCTCAACATCGACGGGCGAAAGGCGATAATCAATGCCTGCGTCATGGTGCTGATGGCGGATGGCCAGGTCGATGTGCGAGGGACGGCGGCCATAAACGCGATCGGGGAACAGCTCGATTTTTCAACAATCGAGACGCAAGCCTTGATCGCGGAGGCAATGGCGGCAGAGCAAGGCTGAAAAACAGTTGGTTATCTTAGCGCCGCCCGTTGGCCAATTTCACGGCATCGGGATGCGCACGCAGGCGGGCCATGGCGATGACGCCAATAAGGGGGCCCACCGACAGCGCGGCAAAGGCATAGCGCCAGCCCACCGTTTCCGCGAGCCAGGGAATCATATGGATGCTTGTCAGCGTCAGCAGGAATCCCATGCTTGTCTGTACGGTCAGCATGGTGCCGATAAGGCGGCGATCCGACAGTTCGGCGATGCTTGCGGAAAATTGCGGTGAATCAGCGACGACCGTGAAGCCCCAGACGATGCAGAGCGCGACCAGCCAGACTGGATCGCCGCCATACAGAAAGCCTGCGGCCAGCGCGCAGGCGCCGCTGATCGCCATTGCCAGAATGGTCAGCGTAGTCCGCCCCATGCGGTCGGCGAACAGGCCACCCAGCACACAGCCGACACCGCCCGCGCCAATGATCGCGAAGGTCGCCAGCGCCGCATATGTCGATGCGGCCCCACCGGCACCCATTGTCTGGGCAAAGCTGGCATTCAGGAATACGCCAATCCAGGCCCACATGGCGTAAAGCTCCCACATATGGCCAAGATAGCCGATATTGGCGAGCCGTAACGACTGTACCCGGAAACCGGCCAGCGCATGGGCGGGATCGAAGGGCGGCGCCTTGGCCGCATTAGGGCCGATATTGGTAAACAGGATGCCAACCGACGCGACAAGCGCCGAGATGGATGCCGCCCCAAGCGTGAAACGCCAGTCGATGCCGCCCAGCGCGTTGAACAAATGCGGCGCGGCCGAGCCCAGGGTCAGCGCCCCGACCAGCAACCCGACCAGGTATCCCATATCTCCTTTTGCCCAGGTTGTGGCCAGCTTCATGCCGACGGGATAGATCCCGGCCATGCAGATACCGGTTGCGAAGCGCAGAATAATCACGGTGAACGAGGTCGGCTCGACCAGCAGAATTGCGGCATTGGCGATGGCGGCTGCCAGCGACGCGGCCATGAAGAAACGCCGTGGGTCGATTCTGTCGGCGAGGCTGAAAAAGGCACTGACCAGCGTGCCGACGACAAATCCGGCCTGCACCGCGCTGGTAAACAGCGATGCCGTCGTCCCGTCCAGTCCGATGTCTGCCTTCAGCGACGGCACCACGGCCGAGGCTGAAAACCACAGCGCCATTGCCGCGATCTGGCATAAGGCGATTAGCGCGAGCGAGGCGCCGCGGCCATTCTGCATCATCTGTTTTCCCTCTCACCCGCCAGGATAAGGCATGCTATCGTTTCAGCCTTATCACATAACTGTGCGTTCGGTGCGGCGAATTGGCTTGCCGGGGTTGCGCGGCGGCGGCGGACGTATTAACTCCGAGGGATGGACGTTATCACGGGGAAAGCAGGTCGCCATGGCTGAACAACATCGCACGAAAGTTCTCATCATCGGGTCCGGCCCGGCCGGATATACGGCGGCGGTCTATGCCGCGCGCGCCAATCTGGCGCCGACGCTGGTGGCGGGGCTGCAGCCGGGCGGGCAATTGACCATCACTACCGAGGTCGAGAACTATCCCGGCTTCGCCGAAGCGGTGCAGGGGCCCTGGCTGATGGAACAGATGCGGGCCCAGGCCGAGCATGTGGGCACGAAAATCCTGCATGACATCATCACCGATATCGACCTGTCGAAGCGCCCCTTTACGGCCACGGGCGATTCCGGCGACAGTTATATCGCCGACACGGTAATCGTTGCGACCGGTGCGCAGGCGCGCTGGCTGGGTCTGGAATCGGAACAGAAATATCAGGGCGGCGGCGTGTCGGCCTGCGCCACCTGCGACGGTTTCTTTTACCGCGAGAAGGATATCGCGGTCGTCGGCGGCGGAAACTCGGCTGTTGAAGAGGCCCTGTTCCTGACCAATTTCGGCAAGAAGGTTTACCTGATTCATCGCCGCGATACATTGCGGTCGGAGAAGATCCTGCAGGACAGACTGTTCAAGAACCCGAAAATCGTGCCGATCTGGGATACCGCGGTCGAGGAAATCCTCGGCGAGGACTCGCCCCCGGTGGTGACCGGTCTGAGGCTGAAAAACGTTAAGACCGGGGCCATCAGCGAACTGGCCGTCGACGGTGTATTCATCGCCATCGGCCATACGCCATCGAGCGGGATATTCAAGGGCCAGTTGGATATGGACGAAAGCGGCTATATCAATACCAGGCCCGATTCGACCGCGACCAACATCCCGGGCGTGTACGCCGCCGGCGATGTGAAGGACAAGATCTACCGCCAGGCCGTCACGGCCGCGGGAATGGGCTGCATGGCGGCGCTGGAGGCCGAAAAATTCATCGCTGAACAGGAAGATACCGAAAGCGCCGCGGCGGAATAGCGCGAGCGGGCGGAACTTCGTCAGAACAGTTCGCGCACTGCCTTGCGGTATTTTTCCTTGATGGCTTCGGCATGGATATGCCGGCCGTCTTCCACTACCCATTGACCGCCTGCCAATACGCGTTTTATCAGGGGCGTGTTGCCGGCGAAAACCAGACAATCGAGGATATCGTCGCCGGCGCGGCCTTCCAGCAGAAGGTTGTCGTGATCAAGGACCAGCAGGTCGGCGCGATGATCTTTCGCAATAGCCCCCACTGTCATGCCCAATGCCTTCGCGCCGCCGGCCAACGCCGCGCGCCATAGCGATCCACCGATGGAAGGGTTGTTCGGGGCGGTGGCTATGTTGCGTCGCCGTAGCACCAGCCGCTGCCCATATTCCAGCCAGCGCAATTCCTCGACCGGGCTGACCGAAACATGACTGTCCGATCCGATGCCGAAACTGCCACCCTGATCCACGAAATCGCGGAACGGGAATAGCCCGTCCCCCAGATTGGCCTCGGTCGTCGGGCATAATCCGGCCACGGCCCCGCTGGCGGCGATCTGGTCGATCTCGCCACGCGTTATGTTGGTTGCATGGACAAGGCACCAGTCTTCGCCGACCGTGAAATTATCGTACAGCCATTCCACGGGGGTCTTCCCGCTCCAGCCATAGCATTCCGACACTTCACGAACCTGCTCGGCGATATGGATATGGATCGGTGTCCGTGCATCCCGTGCATTTCTGCTCTCCACGGCCTCCCTCATTTCCCGCTCTCCGACCGCGCGCAGGGAATGGATGCCCAGGCCGGTCCGGTTGAAAGCGCTTTCGGCAAAGCCTTGCGCAACCCTGTTGGCGATATCTTCCAGAAAAGCGGGATCGCTGCGAAAACGTTCTTGCACAGGGTTCAAGGCCGCACCGCCGAAACCGCCCTGATTGTACAGTACGGGCAGCAGCGTAAAGGCGATGCCGGCCGATTCGGCCGCACGCACGACACGTAGCGCGGTCTCCGCCGGGTTGGCATAGCGTCCACCATCGGGCCGGTTATGCAGATAATGGAACTCCGCGACCGAGGTGTAGCCCTGACAAAGCATTTCCGCATATAGCTGGCTGGCGATCGCTTCGATATCGTCGGGGCTGATTTTTGAAACCAGTCCGTACATGGTCTGGCGCCAGGTCCAGAAGCTGTCGTCCTTGCCGCTCGCTCGTTCGGCCAGGCCAGCCATTGCGCGCTGGAAAGCGTGGGAATGTAAATTGGGCATGCCCGGAATGACAATTCCGGCCCGATCGTCGCCACCGGCCTTCACGTCCCGCTCGATCTTCACGATTTGCCCGTTCGCCGTATCGTAATGGATCAGCACATCGCGGGCCCAGCGATCGGGCAGCAGGGCCTGTTCGGCAAACAGTGTTTTGATCGTCGCCACCGGCATGTGTAGTGAGTTCCCTGTTTTGTGCGGAAGCAGCTGCCTCTTTTCCTTAACGATAATGCGGTCTTCGGAAAAGGGCACGCATTATGTTGGTCGTCATACGGATTGCAGCGATTAAGAGCATGAATCTGAATTTGATTCCGCAACGCTGGTCATGGGGAAATGTCGCGTGGATAGTGCGTCGCTAGCGCGGTCGCGAAAGAAGAGGCGCCTGGACCCCGGTTCTGTTCAACCGGGGTCCAGGCATATTTTTGTCAGGTCAGCCGCCCAACTGGTCGAGCCGCTTTATGACGAAATCCCTGTCCGGGCTATCCTCCGGGATCTGGGCAAGCAGGCGTTCCAGCAATTCACGAGCCTTGGCTTCATCGCCAGTTTCCGCCTCGGCGTTACCAAGAAACCACAGTGCGTCGGGATTGTTAGGCGCCAGTTCCAGGACTCGGCGCAGCAAGGCGATGGTCTCGTCATTTTCCTTGCCGCCGTTCTCGTCGCGGACGGCACGGGCCTGCAGCACCAGTACGTCGGGATTGTCCGGGGCAAGCCGGACGGCGTTGTCCATGGCCTTGCGGGCCTTCCCGGTTTCGCCAAGCACCGTGTAGGACCGTGCCAGCATCATCCAGCCTTCCAGATTGTCCGGGTCGGACTGCATCTTTGCCTCGAGCCTTGCCACCATGTCACCGATGTCAGGGGCATCAACGGAGTTCCCGGGCATGTCGAGCTGCAGTTCAGAGGCAAGATCCACCAGTCTCTTTTTGGGAACCGGTGCCTGGGCGAAAGCCTCCAGCGCGCGGCCCAATGCGTCTTGGGCTGCGTCGTTATCGCCCAGACTCACGCGGGCGCGGATCAACCGCTCCCAGCCTTCCAGATTCATTGGGTCGTCGCGCAATTTTCCGTCCAGCCTGTCCACCATCTCGCGAATCATGGCCTCGCGTTCGGTAGGGGTCATCGCGTCGACTTCGGCACGCTGTTCGGGTGTCAGTTGCGGAGCGCCATCGGCGCCTTGGCTTGCCGGCAGCGGTTCGGGCATGACTGCGGCAACATCCAGGCCAAGGTCCTGTGCTGCAACGGTCAGGTTCGCCTGCACAACTTCCATCCAGGGTGCGTCCGCGGGGGACGATGCAATCATTTCCGCCCAACGGTCCAGCGCCTTGCGTGTCCGTCCTGCCTGGTAGTCACCCGTGGCCAGATAAAATCTTGCCCGGGGGTCGCTGGCATTCGAAGCCAATATTGTTTCGAAGATGGCGAAGGCTTCCGCGGTAACTGTTCCTTCCGCCGACATCACCAGCGTTTCGGCAAAATTGCCATTGATCTGCACGGTTACGGGCCCCAAGGCGATGGCCTTGCGATAGGCTGCCACGGCATCGTCATACATATCGACGGACCGGTAGGCGCCCGCCAGATGAATCCAGCCGCCGGCATCCTCGGGATTTTCTTCCGCGGCACGCGCCAGTTCAGCAATCTGCTCCGCAATCTGCTGGTCGGCCTGTTCCGCGGCCGCCAGATCAGTGCGCTGGGCCAGCGGCATGTCCGGCGCCCCAGGCGTCCCGGTTTGCAGGTAGAATAGCACCGTGCCAATGGACAGTGTAATGGCCAGTACGCCCGCAAATATCCGGATGCCGGTTACGCTTTCCAACGCGCCTTGTGCAGACGATTTCTGCCTGCGCTGGTCGGCCGCCAGCATGCGCCGGGAAATTTCGATCCGGGCGGCCTCCATCTCGTCATCGGTGATGTTGGCGCGGTCATGGTCGCGCTCCAACTCGGCAAGCTGGTCGCGATAGACTTCCAGGTCGTAGTCGGCGGTGTCCGTGCCGCGCATCTGATTGCGCAGCAGTGGCAGGGCCAGTACGGCAGCTGTACCGCCGACCATCAGGGCGGCTATGATCCAGAATGTCATTCGGCTTGTAGCTCCTGAATAATCGGTATGAGGGTTTCGTTCAGCGTATCCCGTAATATCGGCCCAACATGCTTGTAGCGAATGCGGCCTTGCTTGCCGATGATGTAAGTCTCGGGAACGCCATAGACGCCCCAGTCGATGCCGACTCGGCCCGACAGATCCCATCCGATTCGGCTGTAGGGATTGCCTAGTTCTTTCAGCCAGGCCTTGGCATCGGTCTTTTCGTCTTTCCAGTTAAGCCCATAGACGGGGACGATGCCTTCATTGGCCATGCGGCTGATCATCGGATGTTCGATGCGGCAGGGTACGCACCATGAGGCGAATACATTGACTATCACCACCTCGCCGCCGAAATCGGCCGTGGCCAGGCCTGGAATGTCCTCCATCAGCGGTGGCAGGTCGAACTCCGGCACTGGCTTGTTAATCAGCGCCGAAGGAAGCTCGCTCGGATCCTTGCTCAGGCCGATGGCGAAATAGACCGACATTGCCAGGAACACCAGCAAAGGCAGGAGATACAGAATATGACGGAAGTTCATGGGTTATTCCGCTCCGGCTGGCTGTGCCGCCGCGACTGGCGCGGCGTGACGTTTCGGTGCGCCGACGCGCAGCCTTCGGTCGCTTAGCGAAAGAGCGCCGCCCAGGACCATTATCAGCGACCCCATCCACATCCAGGGCACCAGCGGATTGTTGTAGATGCGGGTGACCCACACGCCGTCCCCTCCATCGCCCAGAACCACATACAGGTCTTTCATGAGGGTGGTGTGAATGGCCGCCTCGGTGGTTTCACGCTGTTGTACGAAGAAGCGGCGATTCTCCGGCTCCATCACCGTATAGATCTCACCGTTATGACGTATCGTGAAGGTGCCGCGTTCGATGAAATAATTGGGGCCACGCAGGTTTTCGACCTTGTCGAGGGTATAGTTGTAGCCGGCGACGTCCACGCTTTCGCCAAGTTTCATTTCCTGGATTGCTTCGGTCCGCCATAGCGAGGCGCCGGTGATGCCGGCGACGACCACGGCAAGACCGAAATGGGTCACCGTCATTCCCCAGGCAGACCGGGGCAAACCCCGGGCCCGGCGCAGACTGTTACCCAGAGATCCACGTCCGAGGCCGATACGGTCGGCGAATTCGGCCAGCGTGGCGCAGCCCAGCCAGGCCGCCAGTGCCATCCCGGCGACTCCAAGCACTTCAAGCCCCCAACTCATCCAGGTAGCGAAAATGGTGAGGATCACGGCGGCCAGCGCCGCGTATTTCAATCGGTGTAGCGAGGCCTCAATATCGCCGCGCTTCCAGGACAGCATCGGACCGAACCCGGCGGCGATGATCAAGGGTATCATCAGCGGCACGAAGGTAGCGTTGAAGAAGGGCGCACCGACGGAAACCTTGCCCATTTCCAGTACATCGAGAAACAGCGGATAGAGCGTGCCCAGCAGCACCGTGGCGGCCGCGGTGGACAGCAACAGGTTGTTCAGCACCAGGCCACCTTCGCGGCTGATTGGGCGAAACAGGCCGCCGCCTTTCATTATCGGGGCCCGAACGGCAAACAACGTCAGACTGCCGCCAATGGCGACGACAAGCAGTAGCAGGATGAAAAGGCCGCGTTCGGGATCGGTGGCGAAGGCATGGACCGAGGTCAATACGCCGGATCGCACCAGGAAGGTGCCGATCAGGCTTAGCGAGAAACCGACGATAGCCAGCAGGATGGTCCAGCCTTTCAACGTGTCGCGCTTTTCCACCACGATCGCCGAATGCAGTAGCGCCGTGGCTACCAACCAGGGCATGAAGCTGGCGTTCTCAACCGGATCCCAGAACCAGAAACCGCCCCAGCCCAACTCGTAATAGGCCCACCAGCTTCCCAGCACGATACCGGCGGTCAGAAACCCCCAGGCGACCAGTGTCCAGGGGCGCACCCAGCGCGCCCAGGCCGCGTCCACCTTGCCCTCGATCAGGGCCGCGACGGCAAAGCTGAAGGCCGTGGAGAGCCCCACATAGCCCGCATAGAGCATCGGCGGGTGAAAGGCGAGGCCAGGGTCCTGCAGAAGCGGGTTCAAGTCCCTGCCGTCTACCGGAGGCGGGAAAACGCGATCGAAAGGATTGGAGGTCAACAACAGGAAGGCCATGAAACCAACCGCGATTATCGCCTGTACCGACAGCACGCGCGCTTTCAGCGTAGGTGGCAGGTTGTTGCCGAATATCGCCACCATGGCGCCGTAAATTGCCAGGATCAGAACCCACAGCAGCAGGGAACCCTCGTGATTGCCCCATACGCCGCTGACCTTGTAAAGCATCGGCTGCAGTGAGTTGGAGTTGGCGGCCACATTGGCGACGCTGAAATCGCTGACCACATAGCTATATGTCAGCGCGCCGAAGGCGACCAGAACCAGTGCCAGTTGCGCCGCGGCTGCCGTTTCGGCCACTGCCATCATGCGCGCGTTGGCCCGCATTGCGCCAACCATCGGCACGATGCTCTGCGCCAGTGCTACCATCAAGGCGAGCACCAGGGCAAAATGTCCAAGTTCGGCGATCATTGTGTTTCTTCCTCCTGCCAGCGTCCGGATTCCTTAAGCTTCTCGGCGACTTCCTTCGGCATGTAATTTTCGTCATGTTTCGCAAGTACCGAAGTTGCCTCCAGGCTGCCGTTGGGTAACAGCGAACCCTCGGCTACCACGCCTTGGCCCTCGCGGAACAGGTCGGGCAGGATACCGGTATAGGAAACTGGCAGTTCCGCCATCATGTCGGTTACCACGAAGCGCACTGTCGTGCCGTCCTTCTCGACGCTGCCTTCGGCCACCAGTCCACCAAGGCGAACGCGCTGGCCAGGCTTTATATCTTTTCCCACAACATCGCTGGGCGTATAGAAAAATACCAGGCTATCCTGGAAGGCGAATAACACCAGCCCTGCCGCGAGGCCCAGCATGGTCATCCCGATCAGCACTATATAAAGCCGCCGCGTCTTGCGGGTCGCGGCGCGGCTGGTTTTGGATTTCGGCGTAGTGGCTTCGTTGGTCAAGATATTGTCTCCATTGCTTCGTCCGGTGCCTTGCGGCGACTGGCGCGCAGTGACTCCACCAGCGCCTCGCGCTGGCGCATGCTTTTCCAGGAGAGGATCGTCACACCCGCCATTAACAGGGCCGCGGCGCCGTAGGCCGGCCAGATGAAGGCGCCATATCCGCCCATTTCAATGAATTCATTCATGACGCAGGTCGTCCCCTCGTTGTTCGCGCGGATAGCTTACGGTCTCCCCTTGCGGGAAGGTAAAGCGCTTGTCAGTCATGGGTCATCCCCAATCGCAGATTTCGGATGCGCGCGCCGGCAATTTCCGCCCTCAGGCGCAGGATGCCGACGCTGATGTAGAACAGGGTAAAGGCCACCGCCATGTACAAGAGCGGCAGCAGCATGGCGGGATCAACCGCGGGCCCATCCATCTTGACCAGGCTGGCGGGCTGATGCAGCGTGTTCCACCAATCCACTGAAAACTTGATAACCGGCAGATTCACCGCCCCTACCAGCGCCAGGATGGCGGCGGGTTTGGCCCCGCGTGCCGGGTCGTCGAAGGCGTTCAGTAACGCGATATAGCCTAGATACAGGAAAAACAGGATCAATACCGAGGTCAGCCGGGCGTCCCAGACCCACCAGGTCCCCCACATCGGCTGGCCCCACAGCGATCCCGATAACAGGCAAAGGAAGGTGAAGACGGCGCCGATCGGCGCGCTGGCCCGTGCAATCATGTCGGCCAGCGGATGTTTCCAGATCAATGAGGCGGCGCTGGCAACGGCGATGCTGGCATATATCATCATCGCCATATAGGCCGAGGGCACATGGACATACATGATGCGCACGGTTTCGCCCTGCTGGTAATCCGCGGGTGACGCAAACAGCGCCTGATATAGTCCCGCACCGAGAAACAAAAGCGTCAGCCCGGCGGTCCAGGGTAGAATCGCGTTTGCCACGCGCATGAAACGAGTTGGATTTGCAAATCGGTGCATCATTGTCGTGCCCTTATATAGTGCGCCTTGGTCTCGGCTTCCAAGATTCTTGAATCAGCTTCACAAATCCTTGATCCAGCGCAAGTTTTCGCTGATCGAGACAGAAAATCTTCGCAATAACCGGATTCAATAACGTCTCGTTAACCTGTTTGGCCGAGAATCCCATGAGTATCAAAGGAATATTGGAACCAACAACTGTATTGTGAAGGGGTATGCCATGAAGAGTTTCGGTTCGTTGCTTATGATATTAGGTGCTGGCAGCTTTGTTTTGAACATGATCGGTTACGAATTCAGCCTGCTCATGTGGATCGATAATTGGGGCGAGACGGTTGGCTGGGTCATCCGTGGTGCCATGGTAGTCGTCGGCGCCGGCCTGTTTTTCTTCTCGCCGTCCGAGGATCAGGCGGAAGAAGCCGACGCCGCTGAATAAACCCGGCGATATTTATCTCAGGCTATGCCGCAGCGCCGCTGCCGACGCCCAGGGGGCGAGCGGCAGGGCGGCTGCGAGCATGGCGCCCAGTATCGCGAGATGCGGGCGTGTGCTTAAATCCGTGATCGCCGCGTCCACCGCCGCCACCGCGAAGATCAATATCGGGATGTAAAGCGGCAATATCAGTAGCGAGATCAGTACGCCACCCCGTCGCGCGCCCAGGGTCAAGGCGGCGCCGACCGCGCCGACCAGGCTTAGCGTCGGCGTTGCCAACGCCATCGTCACGATCAGAATTGGATAGCCTTCCGGCGGCATGTTCATCAGGGCGGCCAACACCGGTGCGGTGATGATCAGGGGAAACCCGGTCAACAGCCAGTGCGCCGTAACCTTCGCCAGCACGACAAGTTCAAGCGGGGCCGGTGTCAACAGCAGCAGATCGATCGATCCGTCCTCGTAGTCCGTCTGGAACATGCGCTCCAGCGACAGCATGACTGCCAGTAGCGCTGTTACCCAGACGACGCCGGCGGCGATGCGCGCCAGTATGTTGGGTTCGGGTCCAACGCCCAGCGGAAACAGCGTCACGGTAATCACGAAGAAAGAGACCACCATGGCAACGTCGGTGCCCTGACGCAGGGCCAACCGCAGGTCGCGCATCACCAGATGCCTGAAGATCCGCGTCATTGCTTTGCCTCCGCATCGTCAAATATTTGTCTTTTCGCGGTGTAGACTGAAATATCCATCCTGGTTTCGTCGCCCCCCAGTTCGATCGGTTGGTGGGTCGCCAGCACGGCCATGCCGCCGGTGGCGCGGTGCGCCGCCACAAGCCCTTCCAGCAGGCCGATTGCGTCGCGGTCCAGGCCGACTGTGGGTTCGTCCAGCAGCCACAATTCAGCCTCGCTGGCGACCAGACGCGCCAGCGACAGGCGACGGCGCTGCCCGGACGACAGAAATTGCGCCGGCGTGTCCGCAAGCCG
>JAOUMF010000395.1 GCA_029881615.1 Alphaproteobacteria bacterium
TATCCGACGACGAACCCTACTCCATCGATCACCGCATTCTGTTGGCGGACGGCAGCGTGAAGTTCGTCCATGAACAGGCCGAGGTGATCCGGGACTTGTCAGGCCAACCGGTCCGAATGTCGGGAACCGTGCATGATGTCTCTGAACTGCATCATGCCGAAACGGCGCTGCGCAAGAGTGAAGATTCGCTGCGCCGTGCCCAGCATATTGCGCATATTGGAAGCTGGGACAGGGATATCAAAACCGGCCTGCTGTCCTGGTCCGATGAAATGTATAATCTTTTTGGACTCGATAAAGGCGAGGCGGAACCTTCCCTCGAACGTCTTCTGGAATTCGTGCATCCCGATGACAGGGATGCCTTGCGCACCAATATTGAGGAAGCCGTCGCGGGGGTCGCGCGATACAATATGGATTTCCGCATTATTCGCCCCGATGGCGCCGAGATTATTCTTCATGCCCAAGGCGAAGTTGATCGAAATTCCGCTGGCGAGCCGGTGCGCTTCAGGGGGACGGCCCAGGACGTTACCGACCTGCGGAAGGCCGAGGCGGAAGTCCGGCGCCTGAACGAAGAGCTTGAAGCGCGGGTGGAAGACCGAACCAGGGAATTGCGCGAGGCCCAGGTCGAACTGATCAAGAAGAACCGCCTGGCTACTCTGGGGCAATTGACCGCGACCGTCAGTCACGAGCTGCGTAATCCGTTGGGCGTTATGCGGACATCGGCCTACGTGCTGGCGCGAAGCCTGTCGGATGAAAACGAGTCGGCCCGGAAAGCGATGGCCAGGATCGACCGTGGCATTACGCGCTGCGATCGGATCATAGACGAACTTCTCGATTTTACCCGTTCGACCGAGGTCGATCTGGAACCGGTCACCATCGATAACTGGATCAAGGCGGTGTTGCCCGATATAACCCTGCCCGTCGGTGTTACGCTGGAAACCGACTTCCGGCTCGGCAATCTGGCGTCCATGATCGATTCAGGGCGGATGCGTCGCGCCGTCATCAACATTGTCGAGAATGCTTGCCAGGCCATGGCGGGGGCGGTTGGGTCGGGCGCCGCGACCGAAACCGGTATTGTTACGGTCTCAACCGGCGAAAAGGATGGCAATATCGAGATTCGCATCGCCGACAGCGGACCCGGAATACCGGCGGACATCAGGGAAAAGATTTTCGAACCGCTCTTCAGTACCAAGAATTTCGGTGTTGGTCTCGGTCTGCCCACCGTGCGCCAGATTTTGGAGCAGCATGGCGGGTCGGTGACCCTGGAGTCGGAACTGGGGGTGGGTACATTGTTCCGGCTTGCCTTTCCCTTCAAGGCGCCGGGCGCCGGCCAGAAATCCACAATTGGCAATTGTTTCCCCTCCGGGGCGGACCTGGACTGATGGATAGGCTTTGAGTCGGTGGAAAATAACATCACTAAATTAATAACTTAACTGATTGGCGGAAGCGGAATGAATTTTATCGAGGAATTGGAAGCTCTTCTCGCGGGCGAGGAAAGCATGTTTCGCGCCCAGCTGTTGCGCGAGGACGTGGCGCGTCTGCGTCACCTGACCGAATTGGCTGACGAGCATGATGATCGCGACGAATTTCGCAAGGCCGGCGCCCATATCGGCTGGACCAACGGCGATATGCGCACCCATGAATTAATGGACCACCTGATACCATTGCTGGATGCCCTGTATGATTGGCGTCGCGGTGATCCGGCGCTGGTGAGCGACCAGGCATTGCGCGCGGCGTGGGACGGTTTCCATGTGGAACGCATTCGCGTGTTGCTACATTGCCTGTGACGGAGGAAAAATACGTTCTTGTGGAGGCGATATTCCAATTTAATACGGTTTCGATTTACCGACTTTTAATCTTTCCCACTTATATTAATCGTTAGATAAATTAACCGGGGCGCGGCCAGTTTATTTTTCGCGTCCGTTCGGTAATTTTGTCCATAGCGGGCTCCAGGCTCGTTTTGAAAAAAAATATATCAATGGTTTAAGGTAGGTCGCACTCGGTATTTTCCGATGCGACCTCCTTTATTTCCCGGACCGTACTACGTTGACAGTTACATCCCGGTTTCAGGATCGATAAGCCGGAATATGTGCAGCGTGAACGGCTGGAAATTGGAGAGTTCTTTGATAAATACGGGTATTCAAAATCTACGCCTGTCTGCCAGTCGCATTTTCATTCCCTTGCTTTGGGCGCATATTGCGGTGGTTGGTCTCATAGACTTTATTTCGCCGAATGAATCGCCAGTCGGCGAAGTTCTGCCTTACGTTCTGGCTTTGGCTTTCGCCGGGATTCCCACGGCAAGTTACACGCTGGATCGGGCCGGTCCGATTACCCGTAACCTGGTTTCCATCGGGTTTGTGGGCATGGCGTCGCTGTTCGTGGCCGAGGGCCATGGCCGCTGGCAAGTAGATTTTCACATGTATTATTTTGCGGTTTTTGCGATCCTTGCCGCCTATTGTGACTGGCGCGCCATCCTGGTGGCCGCCGCGGCAACCGCCATTCACCACATCAGCTTGAACTTCCTGTATTCCGCAGCCGTGTTCCCCGATGGATCCGATCTGCCTCGCGTGCTTCTTCATGCGTCCGTGGTGGTTATCGAAGGTGTCGTCCTGGTCTGGCTGGTGCGCAAACTGGTGGATCTTTTTGCGGATTCCGACAGGGCTGTCGAAGTGGCCAAAAAGATGCAGGAACAGGAAAGCCGGCTGGCCGCCGAAAAACTCGACCTTCAGGAAATGGCGGCGGCCGAGCAGCATGCAGACCGCGGCCGTATTGCAGGGCTGTTTGAGGCAAGCATAAGGACTGTCGTCGATACTCTTGGCGATTCGGTTGGTCGCCTGGAAGGTGCGGCTGGTAAAATGACGGTACTGATGGATCGTACCGAGGACAACACGCGCGCCGCGGCAGGCGCCGCTGACGAGGCCGCGGGCAGTGTCCGCACCGTCGCCGCCGCAACCGAGGAACTGTCGGCGTCGATCGGTGAAATCAATCGTCAGGTCGTACAGTCTTCCCAGATCGCTCAGCATGCGGTTGCGCAGGCCCGGCAGGCGAATGAAACTGTCGAAAGTCTCGCGAATGCGGGCATCAAGATTGGCGAGGTAGTCAGTTTGATTAACGAGATCGCAGGGCAGACCAATCTACTTGCGCTTAACGCGACCATCGAGGCGGCGCGCGCCGGCGAGGCCGGGAAGGGGTTTGCCGTCGTTGCCAATGAGGTCAAGTCGCTGGCCAACCAGACGGCTCGGGCAACCGAGGATATCAGCCGGCAGGTTGAGGCGATCCAGGGGGCCACCGGGGGTGCGGTAACCGCAATCCGGGAGGTGACGGCAACGATTGAGGATATCGAACAGATCTCGGGTACCATCGCATCGGCAGTCGATCAGCAGCGGAGTTCCACGGAAGAGATCGCCCGGAATGTCCAGAATGTATCGACCGGTACCGAGGACGTAACGCGCAATATTTCCGGTGTCAGG
>JAOUMF010000396.1 GCA_029881615.1 Alphaproteobacteria bacterium
GATCAACCGCCTGGCCATGGCGCGTCCCGATGTCGGCTTCTCGCTGAACGACGGCGCGAAGGACAAGTTCCGCCATGCGCCCGAGACCGGCGACCTGTTCGATGCGCGCCTCGCCCGGCTGGGCCGGATCATGGGGCGCGACTTCGCCGAGAATGCGCTGCGGCTGGAGGCCGAGCGTGAAGGCGCGCAGCTGACCGGCTATGCGGGGCTGCCGACGCTGAACCGGGGCAACGCCCAGCATCAATATCTGTTCGTCAATGGCCGCCCGGTGCGCGACCGGCTGCTGGTGGGCGCGGTGCGCGGCGCCTATGCGGATTTCCTGGCGCGCGACCGCCACCCCATGGTGGCGCTGTTCCTTGAGGTCGATCCGCGCGATGTGGACGTCAACGTGCATCCGGCCAAGGCCGAGGTACGGTTCCAGGACGCCGCCAACATCCGCGGACTGATCGTCGGGGGTTTGCGCCGCGCGCTGGCCGAGGCGGGACATAGGGCTTCCACCACCGTCGCGGCCGCCGCGCTGGGCGCGGTGCGGCCCGGCGAGGCGCCGGCCGGCGGCTATCAGGGTGGTTACGGCAATGCGTACGCGTACAGGCCGTCATACCCGTCGCGCGGCCTGGCCGAAGCGGCCGCCGCCTTCCAGTCGCCCTTCGACCATATGCCGCCCTCGGCCCCGCCTTCCGCCGAACCGACGGCGCCGGGCGACGAGCCCCGGCCCGCGCGCGACTATCCGCTGGGCGCGGCGCGGGCGCAGATGCATGACACCTATATCGTCGCGCAAACCGCCGACGGGCTGGTCGTGGTCGATCAGCACGCCGCCCATGAGCGCCTGGTTTACGAGCGCATGAAGGCGGCGCTGGCTGAAAAGGGCGTCGCCCGCCAGGGCCTGCTGCTGCCCGAGGTGGTGGAGCTGGACGAGGCCGGCGCCCGCCGCCTGGCCGAACGCGCCGGCGAACTGGCCGAACTGGGCCTGGTGCTGGAACCTTTCGGCGAGGGCGCGGTGGTGGTGCGCGAGACCCCGTCGATGCTGGGCGAGACCGATATCCAGTCGCTGGTGCGCGACCTGGCGGACGAGCTGGCCGAGCTGGGCCAGGCGCTGTCCCTGAAGGAACGGCTGGAGGATGTCTGTTCCACCATGGCCTGCCACGGCTCGGTCCGCGCCGGCCGCCGCCTGACCCTGGACGAGATGAACGCCCTGCTGCGCCAGATGGAAGCCACCCCCCATTCCGGCCAATGCAACCACGGCCGCCCGACCTATGTGGAGCTGAAACTGGCCGATATAGAGCGGCTGTTCGGGCGCAGGTGAGCGAGAGCGCGCGGGAGCGCGCCACGCCTATCTCACCTACTCCTCATCCTGAGCCTGTCGAAGGATGCGCCGGCGAGTAGCCGCCACCGGTGACAGCGCCGGCTATGGAGCGTTTGAGGCGTAAGCGATTCCCCCCGAACACATCCTTCGACAGGCTCAGGATGAGGAGAAACTGGTTGGGGAAAGAGGAACCCCCGTACTAGCACCGATTCCGCCCCCGCTAACCTTTCATAAGCATATTTCCGCCATCATGCCCGTGTAACGAGTATGAAAAGACAGGAAGCGTTGCCAATGAACCCCATCCCCGCCGCCGCCCTCGCCCCGGCCCTGCTCGCCCTCGCCCTCCTGGCCGCCCCGGCCAACGCCGCCAGCTTCGACTGCGCGCAGGCGGGGACGGAGATCGAGCATATGATCTGCGGCGACGCAGAACTCTCGAAGCTCGACGAACTGCTGGGCGACCGCTATGTGCGGGCGCTGAAGAAGGGCGAGGACCCGAAGGCCGTAAAGGCCGCCCAGCGCACCTGGCTGCGCGACACCCGCGACACCTGCGCCGATGCCGCCTGCCTGAAGACGGCCTATGAGGCGCGGGTCGCGGACCTCACGAAAATCGGCTGGATGACCGACGAGAAGGCCAAGGCGATCTGCGAGGAAGTTATTGCCATGGCCAATAGTAGGAGCCTGGGGGGACTGTTCCTTCCCTCCGAAAGAGCGACGGCTGATGATCTAAAGGCATGGTCAGTGGCAAATGGGGCGGGATACATGAAGCCCGACAGAGTCGTGCGCTTGGATTATGACAGTGACGGCAGGCTGGAAGTGCTTGGTTCCATAAATAACGGCGGAGCCAGGCGGAACCAAGAATATGTGTTCGTTGACATTGATTTGAATTGGCGCAAATGGCCACAACCATTTGTGCCGGATGACGACGTTATATGGAGGCAACTGCTCAATACAGAACAGTTCCTGGCCACAGTGGCGGGTGAGACCATTACCGTAGCGGTAGGTTTTGGAAGTTATGGTGAGTGGGATCGCGCATCTTCGCGAATCGTGCTTGTAAGCTGGTTGGCCCCGACGGGGCAAAAATTCCCCGTGTGCCATATCGGGGATGCGACCATGGAAATAGAAGTCGGAGGCGCGAAGGACCCGAAACTCTGCGAGGCCTTTGTAAATGGCGCCGTTTCACCCATTGCCTGGTCGGTCCCTATCGATGTGATCTACGCGGAAGAGCCCGACAGTCGCAGCCAGGGATTCCGATCAATTCCCGAGGGCGCGAAGCTGGATCTCGATCTTGACGGAGAGCCGGAGATTGTGACCGTAACTTATCATGATCTCGGAGGATATGAATCCGTGGGCGGTTACTCTCCCCAGCCCTATTTGACCCTGGTCCATCTATCCAACCCGGAAGCCCAATCAATATCT
Source organism: Alphaproteobacteria bacterium (assembly GCA_029881615.1). Taxonomy (GTDB): domain Bacteria; phylum Pseudomonadota; class Alphaproteobacteria; order UBA8366; family JADFVY01; genus JADFVY01. Next base: position 2,720 of record JAOUMF010000396.1, read on the forward strand.
CAGATTAACGGAACCTATTTAGGTGCTCTGAATCGTTGGTTAGAAAAAACACGCGATCCGGAATCCGATTTTCCACCGGCGCTGTTTGAGTATGAAGGTAAGCCATACGTGTTGCTAGGTAACAAATGGGTGTCTTCCTTCTGGAACGGTGAGCGTCGCGACTGGTGCGATTTCTATACAACCGGGCCGTATGAAATTCTTCAACTCATATCGCAAGATATTTGGTCTCCATCCGCCAAATGGGCTGTCGAGCAAAATGCCGGGAAGCCACAATGAATCAGTATCGCGCCCCTGCAGCGCTGGTCCTTACTTTGTTTGTATCTGCCGCCCCGGCCCACGCCGCCAGCTTCGACTGCGCGCAGGCGGGGACGGCGGTGGAGCATATGATCTGCGGCGACGAGGCGCTCTCTAAGCTCGACGAACTGCTGGGCGACCGTTATGTGCGGGCGCTGAGGAAGGGCGAGGACCCGAAGGCCATAAAGACCGCCCAGCGCGCCTGGCTGCGCGATACCCGCAACGCCTGCGCCGACGCCGCCTGCCTGAAGACAGCCTACGAGACGCGCATCGCGGACCTCACGAAAATCGGCTGGATGACCGACGAGAAGGCCCGCGCGATCTGCGAGGCGGTCCGTGACGCGGCGAACGATGGCACGCTTCAGGAACGAACCGAAAAATACGGGGATTTGTACGGAAACGGGCTCGACATCGATTACGATGGCGATGGAAAAGACGAGACGTTGA
>JAOUMF010000397.1 GCA_029881615.1 Alphaproteobacteria bacterium
GCGTCGACTTCCAGTTGGTCGAACACCTTTGTCACGATCCCGTAAGCAACAGTCCGTGCACCTTCGCGAATCAAAAAGGGCATCCCCACGGAAATCTTGTCGTGATGTTCCTGCGGGCTGAGAAATCTTAAGTGTGCTTTGACCGTATCACCGGGAGATACTTCCTCTGTTTCCGGGTATATATGTTCGGCGTCCCAGTCATGGCCGTGATAATAAAACTGCGGCCTGTAGCCGGAAAACGCGGGCGTGCTTCTACCGCCCGCCTCTGTCGTCACGTATTCAATCTCGGCTTCGATATGTGGAGGTCCTGCCATTTGTGGGCCCGTAGACTGATTTAGATATAGAACTTGCGACCGGCTGCAACAGGTCACGACCCGCCATGCCCGCTTCAGATGAAACCTTCCGCTATCCTAACCAGAAGCCGCCATTGAGCAAGAATGCCGTACAGCAGCGAGCCAAGTCCGCCTTTGGTTAAGAGCGGCGGTATAGACCGGTCTTCTCTCGCGACCGGTTTCAGGCAGCTAGCAGACGTGTCGATCTTTGATGCCGACGCTTGTCCCGATCCCGGCGTTGTTTCTGTCTTCCGTCCGTTCCCTTAAGCAGAATGCCGGAAACATCCCCCTGCCCCTCAACCAAGACAAGAAAAAACCCCGCCGGTTTTACCCGGCGGGGCTTTCAGGTCGATATCGTGCCTGCCGCTTAATGCGCCAGGGTCACCAGCAGCAGCAGCGCCACGATGTTGGTGATCTTGATCATCGGGTTGATCGCCGGGCCGGCGGTGTCCTTGTAGGGATCGCCGACCGTGTCGCCGGTCACCGCGGCATGATGGGCGTCGGAGCCCTTGCCGCCGTGGTTGCCGTCCTCGATATATTTCTTGGCGTTATCCCAGGCGCCGCCACCGGCGGTCATGGAAATCGCCAGGAACAGGCCGGTCACGATCACGCCCAGCAGCATCGCGCCAAGCGCGGCGAAGGCCGCCGACTTGCCGGCAACGCCGAGAACCACGCCATACAGCACGATCGGCGCCAGAACCGGCAGCAGCGAGGGGATGATCATCTCCTTGATCGCCGCCTTGGTCAGCATATCGACCGCCCGGCTGTAATCCGGCTTGGTCTTGCCTTCCATGATGCCCGCGATTTCCTTGAACTGGCGGCGCACCTCGATCACCACCGAGCCCGCGGCGCGGCCCACCGCCGTCATGCCCATCGCCCCGAACAGATAGGGCAGCATGCCGCCGACGAACAGGCCGACCACCACATAGGGATTGGACAGCGAGAAGTCGATGTACACGCCCTTGAAGAACTCGAACTGGCCGGAATTGGCGATGAAGTATTTCAGGTCCTGGGTATAGGCCGCGAACAGCACCAGCGCGCCCAGGCCGGCCGAACCGATGGCATAGCCCTTGGTGACGGCCTTGGTGGTGTTGCCGACCGCGTCCAGCGCGTCGGTGGTCTTGCGAACGCTCTGCTCCATGTCGGCCATCTCGGCAATGCCGCCGGCATTGTCGGTCACGGGGCCATAGGCGTCGAGCGCCACCACCATGCCGGCCAGCGCCAGCATCGCGGTAACCGCGATGGCGATGCCGAACAGGCCCGCCAGCATATAGGTCACCACGATCGCCGCGCAGATGATCAGCGCGGGAATGGCGGTCGCCTCCATCGAGATGGCGAGACCCTGGATCACGTTGGTGCCGTGGCCGGTTTCCGAGGCCTTGGCAATGCTGCGCACCGGGCGGTATTCGGTACTGGTATAGTACTCGGTCACCCAGATGATCAGGCCGGTGGTCACCAGGCCTGTAATGGCGCACCAGAACAGGTCGAGGCTGCTGAAATTGACGTCCGCGGCCGTGTATTCCACGTTCAGGCTGCCCAGCACCGCCCAGGTGACGCCGTAGATGCCCACCGCCGACAGAACCGCCGATCCGATGAAGCCCTTGTATAGGGCGCCCATGATGGACTGGCTGCCGCCCAGCTTGACCATGAAGGTGCCGATGACCGACGCGACGATGCTGACGCCGCCGATGGCCAGCGGATAGAGCATCAGGGCCGACATCTTGTCGGTGCCGATGAAGAAGATCGAGGCCAGCACCATGGTCGCGACCACGGTCACCACATAGGTCTCGAACAGATCGGCCGCCATGCCGGCGCAGTCGCCCACATTATCGCCCACATTGTCGGCGATCACGGCCGGGTTGCGGGGGTCGTCCTCGGGAATGCCGGCTTCGACCTTGCCCACCAGGTCGGCGCCCACGTCGGCGCCCTTGGTGAAGATGCCGCCGCCCAGACGCGCGAAGATCGAAATCAGCGACGCGCCGAAGCCCAGGCCCACCAGCGGGTTGATCAGGTCACGGCCTTCCATGCCCATGCCCTGCAGGATCGCGTAATAGACCGCGACCGCCAGCAGCGCCAGGCCGGCGACCAGCATGCCGGTCACCGCGCCCGCCTTGAAGGCGATGTCGAGGCCGCGGGCCAGACCCTGGCGGGCGCCCTCGGCCACGCGGACATTGGCCTTGACCGAGATGTTCATCCCGATGAAGCCGGCCGCGCCGGAGAACACCGCGCCGATCACGAAGCCGGCCGTCACCCAGACGCCCAGGAAGACGCCAAGAATGATCGCAACGACCACGCCGACGATGGCGATGGTCCGATACTGGCGCTTCAGATAGGCGCTGGCGCCTTCCTGAATAGCCGCTGAAATTTCCTGCATACGCTCGCTTCCGGCGCTCGCCGAAAGAACAGAGCCGCGGGCCCATACGCCGTAGACAAGCGCGAAGACACCGCAAACCATAACCCCATACAGCATGTCTCGATTATCCCGTTGGATTGTTGAACTGGCGGGACAGTATCTAGCCCCTCGATATGAAACCTCTGCCGGTGAAAATTGTTATCGCCCACCCTTACGGGCAGGCGCACCGGAACCGGCGGGAAGATGCCAGAACGGCTGTCGAAACGCAACCGGACTTTACGGGCCGGCCCGCGCCGCCGCACGGCGCTTCATGCGCAGCCAGAAGGCCATGGCGAATACCGCCAGCAGCGGCGTGACCACGGTCCAGGCGATCGCCGACCAGCCATACCAGTAGTAGATCAGCCCCGAGGACAGGCTGGCCGCGGAATTGGTGCCGAAGACGATGAAATCGTTGACGCCCTGCACCTTGCCCTTTTCGGCCGGCGAATAGGTCTCGGTCAGCAGCGTGCTGCCGCCCACGAACATGAAGTTCCAGCCGATCCCCAGCAGCACCAGCCCGGTCCAGTATTCCAGCACGCCGGTGCCCGACAGCACTACCGCGATCATGGCGAAATTGGCGATCACCCCGGCCAGCACGATTCGCACCGCCCCGAAGATGCGAATCAGGTGGCCGCTGACCAGGCTGGGCAGGAACATGCCCAGCGCGTGCCACTGGATCACGAAGGCGGTGTCGTCGAAGCTGTGGGCGTGGCCCTCCATGGCCAG
>JAOUMF010000612.1 GCA_029881615.1 Alphaproteobacteria bacterium
CAAATCCACCGGCCGCGTGCCGATGGCGCAGCCGCCGGGCAGCGATACCCGCGCGGTGCCGCAACGCGCCACCAGCGGCCCCAGCACCAGGATACTGGCGCGCATCTTGCGCACCAGATCGTAGGGCGCGGTGGTGCTGGTAATTTCCTTCGCGGTCATTTCCAGCACATGGCCGGCGCCTGAATCGCGCATGCCGATCTGCACGCCATGCTGCATCAACAGCTGCACCAGCGTGGTGATATCGGCCAAAAAAGGCAGATTGGTGAGCGTCAATGTCTCGCCGGTCAGCAGGCTTGCGGTCATCAGCGGCAGCGCCGCGTTTTTCGCGCCGCTGATGCGGATCGAGCCTTTAAGCGGCCTGCCACCGCGAATACGTATCTGGTCCATGGAAATCCTTGCGCGTCGGGCCGCCCCCAATTGCAACGGCCGAGGTTGTTTTAACTTATGAATCCGGCGCTCACAAGGCAGGCTGAACCGGGCGGGATTTCAGCCCCTGTTTTCCGGGTCGCCGGCGCCGTCTTCTTCCTGGCGTCCACGCTGCTGGGTCTTGCGTTTACGCAGATTGGCGCGCAAGGCCGCCGCGCGGCGCGCGGCGCGGTCTTCTTCGTTCTGCCGCGTGGCCGGGCTCGTCCCGCGCTTATTTTCCATCGGTTCATTCATGGGCCCCAAATGTCAGTGTCCGCACCCAACTGTCAAGCAACAGATAAAAGAGCCTAATTGCCCGCTTGCATGCCGGGATACCCTGTGGCATAAACCGCCCGCGCCTCGCAACGGGGCGCAAAACCGCGCATGCGGAGCCGCCGTAGCTCAGGGGTAGAGCACACCATTGGTAATGGTGGGGTCGGGTGTTCAATTCACCCCGGCGGCACCATTCTCTTCCAAAACTCCGGATTTGCGCCCGCGTTTCACCGCGGCCCACCAGACCAGCCAGCCGATCAAGGCGGGTATACCGCCGAATGCCAGCCCAAGCATGATGAACACACTCGCATAATGGTCGCCTTCCACCAATCCGATGTAAACCCCGATGCCGGTATAGAACAGCCCGCAACCGCCCGCGAATAGCATAATCATCCCGCCGGCGATGGCGAAGAACCAGCGCAGCGGCGTCAGCGGCGGCTTTTCAAGATTGGTGTTTTCAGTCATTCGGTTCTCCCTCCCCGTTATCGCGATAAGTCCCCCCGCCAAAGGATGCGATGCCCGCCCATATCAATCCCGCTCCCAAGCCAAAACAAAAGATTGCGAGAACCAATAGCCGTGAAGGCCCCAACGCCAACGTGCACATACCAATAAAAAGCCCAAGTAACAGGAGGGGGACGCCTAAAAGCAACAGCAGAACACCCTGACATCCGGAGGCGCCTCTCTCGAGTCTCGACCCGGCCTCCTCGCGCTCCGGCCGGATCTCGCCAGGCTGTCGATCCTGAAAGGGGTTTGTCATTTGAACCTTCCCCTACCCGTTTGCGACGGCGCCAGGGATTCGCCGGAGTTCGCGGGCTGGGATCGGTCCGTCATGGGTCAACTTCCCGCTTGCCGCCGAAAGAACACATCCTAAGCCCGACGCGCATCACCGCCACGCCCGCGATTACGAACACGACGGCAAACCCCAGCAACAAAACCGCGCCAGGCTGTAGCGAACATGAGCCCAAATACATCCCGAACAATATCAGGATCAGCCCCAGAAAAACGAACAGGAACCCAAAGCCGCCCTCGACGACCCCGCCAACGCGCGACCTTGACTGCGTGTCGCGTCCAGGCAGGGCTTCACCCGGCCGCTTCCGGCCGGCGCCAATCAATGCAATACCCGCGATGAGAAACACGACAAACAGCACGGCGCCAATCGTCATGGGAAAAGGGTGATCCTCCGCGCCAAACCACACTCCGAAAAACAGTCCAAGCAAAATCAGGCTTATGCCCAACAGCATAAGGAAATAACCCAAAAATCCCGGTCCACCTCCGCTGTAATCCGGGTTGTGCCGCATCGCTCGCCTGACTCGAAAGTCATCCTGCCGTTCCCTGTCCGGCCGGCGATCGGGAAAGGGATCAGTCATTCGGAACCGCCCCGGAGTTGTCGTCCATCAGTGAAGGTCCGCTGCACAACCGCCTCCCGGCGGCAATCAAACCTCCTCCGACACCGAAACAGACAAAGGCAATCAGAAAAAACTCGCCGACAGGAAACTGAACCCAACACATGCCAAAAAAAAGCCCAAGCAATATGGGGGGGATGCCTAGAAGTATGAGCAGAACACCCAAACAGCCCCATCCCTCCCCACTGTCGGAATCGGCGATGTATTCTGGATCGCGGCGCGGGCCAGGCTCGCCCGGGCGAGGATAGTTAGGTCCAGGTTCATCGGAAAACGGATCCATCATCCGCCCCTCTCCCTT
>JAOUMF010000398.1 GCA_029881615.1 Alphaproteobacteria bacterium
GCCAAGCGCCAGTGTGGACAGCACCATACGGCGTCTGCCAATCTTCGGTTCCTGCGTGCTCATCGCTTCCTCGCTTCCTTATACCCGCCGGCCGCCCCCCCCGCGAGCACTGCACTCGCCATACCGGCCACAAGGCGCCTAACCTGATCCGTCCCCCGGCGGGAAGGTCAAGCCCGAATGAGCATGGACATTGCTGATGAGCAGCGACAACTGCGGAGTTTGGCAACAACTCCCGCGCCAGCAAACCGCGCCAGTGGTTTCAGGAATCGAACGTCGCCGGATAACGGGGCAGATCGTCCGCGGGCTCTATCCAGGGCAGCTTCTCGGCATAATAAACGTGAAATTCCGGCACAACCGACGCCGGGCTTTCAAGGCTGGCCGCGTAGAAGTGGATTTCGTCCGGATAATGGTCCCCGTCATAGGCCATCGGCGTCCCGCAATTGGAACAGAAATGGCGGCGAACGCCGGGCGAAGATTCATGAACCCCCGGCACCCGGCCGGTAAAGCGGGCGGCCCCGCGCGGCACGCCGACGAAGGTGGTAAAGGGCGCCGAACAGTTCCGCCGGCAGCTTTCGCAATGGCAATGCCCGCACCAGTTCACCGGCCCGTCATATTCGAAGCGCGTCTCGCCGCACAGGCAGCGGCCCTTGGTCATAGTCATAGCGACCTCCTGTAACCCTGGCATTCTCGATCACAGGCAAAACCCTACCGGACAACGCACAACCCCCCAAAGAAAAAACCCCGCCGGTTTTACCCGGCGGGGCTTTCAGGTCGATATCGTGCCTGCCGCTTGATGCGCCAGGGTCACCAGCAGCAGCAGCGCCACGATGTTGGTGATCTTGATCATCGGGTTGATCGCCGGGCCGGCGGTGTCCTTGTAGGGATCGCCGACCGTGTCGCCGGTCACCGGGGCATGATGGGCGTCGGAGCCCTTGCCGCCGTGGTTGCCGTCCTCGATGTACTTCTTGGCGTTATCCCAGGCGCCGCCGGCGACCAGAGCAGCCAATAGCGGGCGGGAAAGGCGGCGTCCGTCATCCGGCAGTTCATGGCATTTGATCCGTTAAAATATATCATGACAGTTTAGTGATATATTATCATATATCGATTCTTGAATTTCCTGCATTGTGACGATATACTAAACTACATCATACATAGTTAATGATATAGAATATTATATCACAATGAGTTATGCTACTAAACATATCGCCGATGCCTTGAAGGCTGCCCGCGAAAGCAAGGGGCTCAGCCAGCGTGCGTTGAGCGCCAAATCCGGGGTGCCGCAGGGCCACATCTCGAAGATAGAAAACGGCGCTGTCGATCTCAGGCTGTCCAGCCTGATCGAACTGGCGCGTTCCCTGGGTCTGGAACTGGTCCTCGCGCCCCGCAACGCCCTGCCGGCAGTCAAATCTGTTTTGCGCGGTGCCGGCAACGAAATATCGATACGCCCGGCCTACAGTCTCGATGAGGACGATCATGGCTGATGTATCGGTCCTCGATGTCCTGCTATATGGCGAGCCGATTGGGACGCTTACCCGTGTCGGCGGCGACCGTTCGCTCTTTGCTTTCAACGATGCCTATATCGCGGATGAAGCGCGGCCTGTGCTCGGGCTTGGCTTCAAGGATTCGCTCGGTGAATTGATCACCGATTTCAAACCAACGCAAACACGCGTTCCGCCGTTCTTCTCGAACCTGCTGCCCGAAGGGCATATGCGTACCTATCTGGCGGAACGCGCCGGTGTAAATCCGGTGCGCGAGTTCTTCCTGCTCTGGGCACTCGGCAAGGACTTGCCGGGCGCGATCGCGATCAGGCCAACCGATGGTGAAGCATGGCCGCCGGATGCCGATGCCGATGCCGATGATAATCGTGATGATAATCACCGCGAAAATGCGCTGCGGTTTTCCCTGGCCGGTGTTCAGCTCAAATTTTCGGCTATCGAGCAGGCCCGTGGGGGGCTGACAATCCCCGCCGAAGGTGTTGGCGGTTCGTGGATCGTGAAGCTGCCCTCGCGTGAATTCGCGGGCGTGCCCGAGAACGAATTCTCTATGATGACATTGGCCAGGCTCATCGGCATGGATGTGCCTGCTATTCAGCTTGTCGATATCGACATGATCGGGAACCTGCCCGAGGGGATCGGCGCCCTGTCGGGACAAGCGCTTGCTATCGAACGCTTCGACCGGTTGCAAGGCGGCGCCACCGTTCATACGGAAGACTTCGCGCAAATCTTCGGCGTCTATCCCGAGGAGAAATACAAAAGGGCCAGCGCGCGCAATATCGGGGCGGTCATCGCCGCCGAGGGCGGAGAGGCCGATATCGTCGAGTTCATTAGGCGCCTGACCTTCAACACGCTGATCGGCAATGCCGATATGCATCTGAAAAACTGGTCGATTATTTATCCGGATCGCCGCAACGCTGCACTGGCGCCGGCCTATGATTTCGTTTCGACGATCCCCTACATACCGGATCGCAAAGCCGCCCTGAATTTCAGCCGGACCAGGCGCTTCGATGAATATTCAGAAGACGAGCTCACCCATCTGGCCGCCAGGGCCCTGCTGCCGAAAAAGCTCGTTCTGGATACCGCGCGCGAAACCGTCGCGCTGTTTCACCAACATTGGCGGGCTGAAAAGACGAACCTGCCCCTCATGGCCAAAGTCGTCGAGGCAATCGACGCCCACCTCAAGACAATTCCGATTGCCTGAACCCCGGAGAACGCGGGGTTACCCCGTCGCCGCTCCGGATGGTCCGTCTACCCGGCAGGCGATCCTTCGACAGACTCAGGATGAGGAACAAGTGGTTGGAATTTAATAATATTCCTCACCCTGAGCCTGTCGAAGGATGAAGCCACTCGGCCGATCTTCAGAGAGTCCGCCCCAAAAGAAAAAACTCCGCCAGACGAACCCGGCTGGGTTATTCCGTTACCGAGCGATTGGCCGGCGCGAGTGGGACGATCCCGCGATCCTGGACGCGGTCAGAGCATTGAAATGGCCGTCACCGGTCGGGAACACCGGTGATGCCCGGGCCGAGCTCTTTTCCGGTATGTCTGGAAGGTGGCTCTAACCGGACCTACCTGGAACATGCGCCAATCGTCCGCTCGTGACCCTGAGCCGACTCTGGCCGGCGTGGGTCAACGTTGCCCGCCGATGACTGCTGTCGTAGATTAGTGACACCCTCGGAGCCGAGGCGCATCGACCTGATTAGCCAGAACCGGTCACCCAAAATCTGCTGCGTCGACTTCCAGTTGGTCGAACACCTTTGTCACGATCCCGTAAGCAACAGTCCGTGCACCTTCGCGAATCAAAAAGGGCATCCCCACGGAAATCTTGTCGTGATGTTCCTGCGGGCTGAGAAATCTTAAGTGTGCTTTGACCGTATCACCGGGAGATACTTCGTCTGTTTCCGGGTATATATGTTCGGCGTCCCAGTCATGCCCGTGATAATAAAACTGCGGC
>JAOUMF010000399.1 GCA_029881615.1 Alphaproteobacteria bacterium
TTCATATCGTCGGCCAGGCCGGCATAAATCTCGCGCGCGGCCGCGCTGTCACCTTTGTTCAGGGCAATAACCGCCTGCAATTCACGCGCCGTATAGCGCCAGGGCGCGTCGTCGGCCGCCAACGGCGCCAAACGGGCATCGAGAGCCGACGCGTCGCCGCCATCAATCTGCATCCGCACCGCATAAAGCGCAGCCAGATCGCGGAACAACGGCTCGACCGCGCTATCGGCGGCCAATTGGTCATACAGGGCGATCGCAGCATTGCGATCACCGGCATCGGCACGCAGCTTGGCCTCGCGCAAGCGCGCAAGCGTTCTGTAACCTGTCGGCGCCTCCGCGATATAGGCCGCCAGCATGTCCGCGGCCGGGGCAGCGTCCTTCGTGTTCTCGACCTCTGCAATCACCGTGCTGAATTCGTCGCCGGCCTGTGTTCTCTGGGCAAGGTCGTATTTACGCCAGCCAACCACGCCGGCCGTGACCAGCACCACCGCCACGGCCGCGGCAATGCCGAACTTACCGTACTTCTTCCAGAGAATTTCCCAATTCTCGCGACGAAGTTCTTCGTCGACCTCGCGAATGATATCGCTCAACGCCAATCTCCAATGCCATTATCGGTGGCTAACATAGCGACGCGGACGCCGCGTGGCAAAGGGGAAAACAGCGCCGCCTTCACGCCGTCTCCTTCCACTTGATCGAACAGCCGATGCTGGGGACCTGGGCGCGGGGCCCCTCGCCGGTGCGCGCGACCTGCAGCATGGCCTCGAACAGATCGCGGCGCGCCTCTGCCGGCGCCGTATCCTTGCGCGATTCGTCGAGCCGGCCGCGATATTGCAGTTTCATATTGGCGTTCAGGCCGAAGAAATCGGGGGTGCAGACCGCGCCCCAGGCGCGCGCCACTTCCTGGGTTTCGTCATAGACATAGGGAAAGGAAAAGCCGTGCCGCTCGGCGAACAGTTTCATCTTGTCGGGCGCGTCGGCGGGATAGGCGGCGACATCGTTCGACATCACGGCGATGGCCGATACGCCATGGCGCGCCAATTCCGAACAGTCGCGCACAATGCGATCCGCCACCGCCATCACATAAGGGCAGTGATTGCAGATGAACATCACCAGCGTGCCGTTCTCTCCCTTGATTTCGGAAAGCCGGTATTGCCGACCGTCGATACCCGGTAATTCGAAATCCGGGGCGAGCCAGCCGAAGTCACAGACGGGCGGTTGGTCAGACATCAGGCTTCTCCTGCGTGATCGAGGTTATATTTCCATAATCAGGCCAATTGTGCAGGGATCGCCTGGCCCCCGCAACCGTGAAACATACCCGCCCGCAAGACTTGCACCATCGAGCAGCTTGCGTCACAATGTTGTCATACAGCCCACAGTCCGCAACGGCTTATGGGAGAGTACGCGCAAGTGACGCTGGACGAGTCGGAGACCATCGCCAAATCGCATATTGGCCGCTGGATAGGAAATATCCGGTCGGCCTATCGGGGTATGCCGGCATGACCGAGATGTTCCGGCTTTCCGATTATCGCAGAAAAAAAAGCCGCCAGCGCGTCTTCTTCGATCGCCAGGAACTACGTCAGCTTATGGACCTGTACAGCCGCCGGGTAGCCATGGGCGAGTGGAAGGACTATGCCATCGACCAGTACGGTCCGATCTGCGTATTTTCTATTTTCCGCCACACCTTCGACCAGCCACTGTTCGCCATCGCCAAACGGGTGGCGGGCAAGGGCTGCGACTATGCGGTCTATAGCGGGCGACAGCAACTGAAACGCAGCCGATCAATGGCGGAAGCGCTGACCGTACTGGAACGACGAATCAGGCTGGTGTAAAAAAGCGTTCCCTACCCCATATAGTCTGAAACCGCTTGAAATTGCTTTTGAATTGCCTGTTTCAGACTCAAATGTCACAAAATTTCCTAGATTCGACCCTTGAACCGCCCCTGATTACAGGATATTGTAGGAGCATGAGCCGTCGCCACTATATCTATGTGGCATGCAGGCTGCGGGTCGTGAACAATCACCCCGCAAAAATGTGACCAACAAATATTGAGAGGACGGTTATGGAATGGACTGAAGAGCGGGTTACCAAGCTTAAATCGCTGTGGGGTGAAGGCCGTACGGCTAGCCAGATCGCGGTATTACTTGGCGACGTCACTCGCAACGCGGTCATCGGCAAGGCGCACCGCCTTGGCCTCAAGGGCCGGCCATCGCCGATCCGCAAGGACAAAACCGTGACACCAAAGCCGGCCCGCCGGCCCGCCGCTCAGGCCTCGCGCCCGGCGGGCAAGGTCAGCGATCGTCAGTGCCACTGGCCGATCGGTCACCCGCGCGAACCCGGTTTCCACTTTTGTGGCGCGCAAGCGATCGACGACAAGCCCTATTGCGCGAAGCATTGCAACGTTGCCTATCGGCGGACGGAAAGTTCCGCCGCGGCCTGACCGGCCCGGCCCGACCAATCATTAAACGGAAAACGGCGGCTCCCCCATGGGACCGCCGTTTTTTTGCGCCAAATTGCCGGGCAGTCGCTATTCGATGCGAATTTCCCCTTTCATACCGAACGACTTATGCAGCGGTTGATCGCATATCAACGGTATTTCAGCGACCCTGACAGGCACAAAAATCAGGATCTTCGTTTCGCCGGCTTCCAGCGCGACGGACTGCAGGATCGGCATCGCGACCTCGCCGTCGGAAAAAACCAGCCCCTTGACAGCCACGGCTTCAAAAAAACCGGGAGCGGCAAAACTGTGGCCTGTCGCCCCCTCGTTTATCAGCGTCAGTTCGTAGGGCTGATTAAGCCTGAATGTAATATCGGACGGCGAAAACTTGAACTCACCCAGCGTCAATGTCCGCGCTTCCGCCTTCGACCAGTCCACCGCCCCGACGACAGCGCCGATGTTCATCATCCGCGTGCCCGTCGGTTCAACGAAACCATCATTCCCTGCGCCACAGGCAGCCACCGCCAAGCCGACCGCCAATAGCGTAAAAACGCTCGTTTTTCTTATCATAACCCCGTCTGTTCCAGCTTCTCTTTTTGTTAATTGACAACCTGCCAGGATCCATCGGGCTGGCGGCAAGCCGTGCCATAGGCTTCCTGCTGACGGCCCCCGATCGTCGTCACGGTCTGGTATTCGCGGCAGTAACGCCCCTGACGATCCTGATAAGCCGGAGAAGGCGTCACCTGATACTGGCCACCGTCATCCTGATCGTACCAGGTGACCGGCTGGTTCGGCGGCGCATGTTCCAGAATCTGGCCGACGCAATTCTGGTCGACATCGTCCATCGAACGGCCGATATGACCACCGATCAGGGCGCCGATAATGGTACCGCCGATCACGGCCGCCGCCTTGCCGTGTCCCCCGCCGACCTGATAACCGGCAACCCCGCCGGCGATCGCGCCAAGCGCCGTACCCAGGCTTTCCCGATAACAGGTGGCACGATTGAC
>JAOUMF010000400.1 GCA_029881615.1 Alphaproteobacteria bacterium
AAGAGCCGGTCAAGCCGGTGGAACGTTCCTTCGACGAGCTGGGCCTGTCGCTGTCGACAATCACCCCGAAGATCGCCGAGAGCCTTGGCCTGGCCAAGGATATCGAGGGCGTGCTCATCACCGATGTCAAGAGCACCAGCGCAGCCGCCACTAACGGCCTGCGCGAAGGCGACGTGATCACCGAGGTGTTCCAGGAAAAGGTGCTGACGCCCGATGCCGTCGAGGCCAAGATCAAGGACGCCCGTTCGCGCGGGCTGCGTTCGATCCTGCTGACGGTCCGCAGCGGCGACGACCAACGCTTCGTCGGCCTGCGCATCGACGGCGGCTGACAAACCTCTCAATACAGGGCATAAACGCGGCGCCGGGATTTTTCCGGCGCCGTTTTTCTTGAGGAGTTCGCGACCGCATGTCATCGCAATCGGACGTCATTAAACCAGCGCGCCTCGCCGGACAGGGCCCGATCTTCCTGGTCGGGATGGGGCATGGCGCGACCCACTGGGTTGCCGCGACCTTCTATATCCTGCTGCCCTTCATCAATCGCGACCTGGGGTTCAGTTACGCGCAGGCCGGGTTGCTGGTGTCGATTTTTCACATCGCTTCGGTCGGCGCGAATTTCGGCAGCGGGCCGCTGGTCGACGTGACCGGGCGGCGGGTGCTGTTTCAGATCCTGGCGCTGACGCTGGGCGGCGGCGCGCTGATGGCATTCGCGGCCGGCGCCGGTTTCATGTGGCTGGCGGCGATGGTGGTGCTGATCGGCGCCACCAATAACCTGTGGCATCCCGCCGCGATCTCCTATCTGTCGTCGCGCTATCCGAAAAATCGTGGCTATGCGCTGTCGATCCACGCGCTGGGCGCCAATCTGGGCGATGCGGTGGCGCCCCTGGCGGCGGGTCTGCTGCTTGTCTTCATGCCCTGGCAGGGCACGGCGGCGGTCAATTCACTGCCGGTCTTCCTGGTCGCCGCGGCGCTGTTCCTGTTGTGGCGAGGCGACCGTGCCGACGCCACGAACGGCAAGCCGGGCATGGGGCTGGGCGACTATTTCGCCGGCATGGGCCGGCTGCTGCGCGACCGCGCGGTGCTGGGGCTTTGCCTGATGGCCGGTTTGCGGACCACCGCGCAGAACGGGCTGTTGATGTTCCTGCCGCTCTATCTGGTGGATGTGCTGAAGGCCGACCCGTTGGAGACGGGGTCGGTGATGATGGCGATGCAGGTCGGCGGCATCCTGGCCGTGGTGATCGCCGGCGCATGGTCCGACCGGATCGGCCGGCGCCCCATCGTGCTGGCCGGGCTGGGCGCCAGCACCGTCACGATCATCGGGCTGACCCTGCTGGGAGGCGGGCCGTTCTACGTCGCCGGCGTGGCGTTGCTGGGGTTCGTGCTGTTCGCGGTGCGACCGGTGGTGCATAGCTGGATGATGGACCTGACGCCCGAGGAAATGGGCGGCTCGGCCACCAGCCTGATGTTCGGGGCCCAGGCCGGGCTGTCGGCGATCGTTCCCGTGGCCGGCGGCATCGTCGCCGATATCTGGGGGCTGCCGTCGGTGTTCTATTTGCTGGCGGCGCTGATGCTGCTGGCCAACATGACGGCGATCCTGCTTCCCGGAAAGACATCGCCGGCTTCATAGGGCCTGTTCGCCTGCGGGATTGTTCGACCGTGTCAGCCGCCCCCTATTTGACGGTTGATTCCGTGACGCCGTCCCAATCGGGTCCGGGCGGGTTGGCGCGCCGTTCGGCAATGCGCGCATCCATCAGGTCGTAATATTTTTCCATGCCCATCTGGTCCTGAAGCCTGACACGGCATTCGCTCACCAGTTCAGCGGCCCGCGCCCACTTCCCGGCGCGATAGGCCCGCAGCATTTCATCGTGTTTTTCCATGCCGCGCCGGACCCGCGGGTCCTGGCCGAGCGTTTCATCGCCCAGCAAGGCATGGGCGGTTATCGGCACCGACTTGCCGACGACCCTGATCCGGTCCAGCTCCAGCGTCGTGAAGTCGGGCAACTGGTCGCGGGTGCTGCCGCTCATCACGATGTCGACGCCATATTGTTTCGACAGGCCTTCCAGGCGCGACGCCAGATTGACCTCGTCGCCAAGCGCCGAATAGTTGAAGCGTTGGTCGGAACCCATATTGCCGACGCAGGCGTTGCCGGTATTGAGGCCAATGCCAATCTTCAGCGAAACGAATTCCCTGCCCGCTTCATGGGCCTCGGCCGCCAGTTCCCGGTTCAGGGGCGCCAGGCACCGCCGCAACTCCAGCGCCGCCAGCGCGGCGTTGCGGACATGGCCCTTGTCTTCCAGCGGAGCGTTCCAGAAGGCCATCATCGCGTCGCCCATATATTTGTCGACGGTGCCGCCATGGTTGAGGGTTACACGGGTCATCGGCGTCAGGAACCGGTTGACCAGGCGGGTAAGCTGTTCGGCCTCGTATTTTTCCGAGATCGAGGTGAAATCGCGCAAGTCGGAAAACAACACCGTCAGTTCCCGGGTTTCGCCGCCGAGGCGAAGCTGGCCCGGATCCTTCGCCAACCGTTCCACCATGACCGGCGACATATAGTGACTGAAGGCGTTACGGATATGTTTGCGCTCATGTTCGGTCCGCAAATAGGCCATCAGGGACGAACCCAGATAAACCATCAGGCCGGTGGTGGCCGGGTAGATCGGATCCAGCAGGAATCCCTCATTGACGAAGAGATGCCAGGACAGGCCCAGCGCGCCGGCAAGCACACCCGCGGTCACGGCCGCGCCAGGTCCGGCGCCCAGAAGAATGGTGGCCAGCGCCACCCCCAGCCCGATCAGCGCCAGCATCGTCAACTCGGCGCCCTTGGCCCAGTCCGGGCGTTCCAGAAACTCGCCGGTCAGTATCTGTTCGATTATCTGCAGCTGCACCTCGGAACCGGACATGGCCGCGGCCAGGGGGGTCGGGTGCAGATCTTCCAGCCCGGCGGCGCTGGTGCCCACGACAACAATATTGCCGGAAATGAGGCCGCTGTCGAATTCGCCCTCCATGATCCGCCATGCCGCAAGTCGGCGTTCGGGAACCGGACCCGTATCATATAGCCAGACACGGCCCTCGCTATCGCTTGGCACGGTAATGCCCCCGACGCGAACGGCAACGATACCCGAGCGCGCGCCGAAGGAGATGGCGCCGCTGGCCCCTGAGGACTTGATCAGATAACTGGGCGCCCCCTGGGCGATACGCAATGATTCCGCGGGCAGCGTCGGGTACAGCTTCCCGCCGTAATTAATCAGCAGGGGAAGACGGCGAAGAATGCCATCGCGCTCCGATTTCATGCCGATCGCGGCCGACCCGGCGCCTGCGGCATCGATCCCGGGCAGGCTGACAACGGCCCCCTTGTAATCATGTATGAATTCCAGCGGATCGTCCCCGGCCCACGACATCCCCGCCTTCAAGGTCGGCGCGCCGGCGCCGACTTCTCCCGAT
>JAOUMF010000401.1 GCA_029881615.1 Alphaproteobacteria bacterium
GGCGCGCCCAAGGACACAAAGAGCTTCGTCCTCCTGTGCGATGACCCGGATGCACCCGCCGGCACCTGGCACCACTGGGCCTTGTTCAACATGCCGGCGCAGACCAGCCGGCTCGATGCGGCCTATCCGACGGATGAAACGGTGGGCGTAACCCGCCAGGCGGTCAACGACTTCGGGAGCCCGGGATACGGCGGTCCTTGTCCGCCGCAGCACCACGGCGTGCACCATTACCGCTTCCGGCTGCTGGCCCTTTCGGCGGAGCGCCTTGACCTTGCTTCTGGCGCGGCTTGTTCCGAAGTGGAGAGCGCCGCGCGGTCGCACGCGCTCGCCGAGACGGCGCTGGTCGGCACTTACTCTCGCTGAGCCAATGCGGCGGGTCATGGCGCGGTTCATCCCTTGATGCAGACGATCGGCAAGAGCCTGGCTATCTTGCGCGCCAGCCCGGCTTGCTCCGACGCGTCAACCACCTCTGCCACATCCTTGTAGGCGCCGGGGGCTTCCTCGGCGACGCCACGCGACGAGTGGCTGCGCACCAGAATACCGCGTTCGGCAAGGTCGTCGACCACCTGCCGGCCACGCCAGAGCTTGAGTGCCTGGTGCCGGCTCATCCGGCGACCGGCGCCGTGGCAGGAAGAGCTGAAGGCACGCGCCTCGCTCTCCTTCGTGCCGGCCAGTACATAGGAACCGGTACCCATCGAGCCGCCTATCAGGACCGGCTGTCCGAACGGCCGGAGCGCCTCGGGCAGATCGCCGTGGCCGGGCCCGAAGGCGCGGGTTGCGCCCTTGCGATGGATGTACAGCGAACGCCGGATGCCGTCGACCTCATGATCCTCTACCTTGCAGGTGTTGTGCGAAACGTCGAACAGCAGTTCGAGCCGGGCGCCGGGGAACAGTTCGGCGAATACCTCGCGGGTCAGGTGACCGATGATCTGCCGGTTGGCCAATGCACAGTTGATGCCCGCGCGCATGGCGCCGAGATAGCGCTCGCCGATCGCCGAGTTGATCGGTGCGCAGGCAAGCTCGCGGTCCGGCGGCTGGAAGCCTGTCCCGGTGGCGGCGACCGCCATCTCGCGCAGGAACTCGGTGCCAATCTGATGGCCGAGCCCGCGTGAACCGCAATGGATCGAAACGACCATTTCGCCCTGCCGAAGTCCGAAGCCTTCGGCGACCTCCACGTCGTACAACGCGGCAATCTCCTGGACCTCGAGGTAATGGTTGCCGGAACCGAGCGTCCCCATTTCGCCGCGCTGGCGGTGTTTTGCCTTACTCGAAACCTCCCCGGGCCGCGCGCCGGGCATTTGCCCGTGTTCCTCGATCCGTGTGAGGTCCGCGGCCTCGCCATAACCCTGGCCGAGCGCCCAGCGAGCCCCGCCGGCCAGCATGGCGTCGATCGCAGTTTCATCGAGGCGGATCAGTCCGGTACTGCCAAGACCCGCGGGAATACTGGTAAACAGGGCATCGGCCAAAGCAGTCGCCATTGGCTTTACCTGGGCTCGGGTCAGGCCGGTAAGCATGCAGCGCACGCCGCAAGAAATGTCGAACCCGACCCCGCCGGCCGAGACCACGCCCCCTTCTGCGGGATCAAACGCCGCCACGCCGCCGATCGGAAAGCCATAGCCCCAATGCGCGTCGGGCATGGCATAGCAGGCCTTGACGATGCCCGGCAGGGACGCGACGTTGGTGACCTGCTCGCGTACTTTTTCGTCCATATCCCGAATCAGGTGCTCGTCGGCGAAGATCACGCCGGGCACGCGCATGGCGCCGTGTGGCGCGATACGCCATTCGAATTCCGAAACCCGGGTCAGATTGGCGATATCCATATATAGGGTACTCCTTCGCGGATCGCGCGCCTAAACGTCGACAATGCACTGGGCGACCCAGCGCCCGTCTGCCAACTTCGCCACGCGCAGTTCGGTGTAGGTCGCGCCCTTGACTTCGGTCGCCGGGCTGTGGCGCGCGGCGTCAATGGGCTCACCCCAGGCCTGGCCGTGCAGTTCGTGGCCCTCGATATGCACCTTGAACCGGCCGAACAGCATCCCCCGGGTCGCCATCTCGTAAACCAGCGCGTTCAGCCAGTCGACCAGCAGAAATTCATCGTCGGGCGCCTCGCAGGAGATCTCGATTGCCTGGCTCGGCCGCACTCCGCCGGGGCTGGTCAGTACCGCGTTCAGCGCCATCGCGGCCCCTTCGAAGGCCGCCTCGCGGGTCGCGCCAAAGCCGCGCACGCCGATATCGGCATCATGCGCGAACAATTCCCAGCCGTCCTCTTCCGCGCTTGTCGCTTCGGCGGTCGACGAGGTCGGTTCGGAGGCCATCCCCCTATCCCCAGCGCCGCAGCTTGTTCGCCGCGCGCACACGTTCAGTGGCCAGGGCGACGGCGGCTTCGCGGGGGCGGACACCATCCTTCGCGGCGCGCCCGAGCACCTCTGCCGTGTTGGCGCGGATCTTTTCGTCAATAGTCTGGAAGGCCTGGGTTTGTGTGCCCTGGTGATATTCGACAGCGGCGCAGATTACGCCGCCGGCATTGGAGATGAAGTCGGGGACACAGACCACGCCACGCTCGTGCAGGATTGTCTCGGCTTCCTCCGTCACGCCTATGTTGGCGCCCTGGAGGATCAGCCTTGCCTTGACCTCGCCCACATTTTTCAGGCGGATCACGTCGGGACGGGCGGCGGGAATCCATATGTCACATTCGACACCAATGATGGCCTCGCGATCCAGCTTGCGCCCGCCCTCGTAGTCGGTGACGTCCCCGCGCTGTTGCTTGACCGCTATAAGCCCATCGACATCGAGCCCGTTCGGGTCATGGACCGTGCCGTGCGAATCCGCGACGGCGACCAGGACCGCGCCCTTTTCCGCCAGGAACCGCGCCGCGTGCTTGCCGACCGAACCGAACCCCTGCACCGCGATGCGCGCGCCCATCAGATTCAGGTTCGCATAATCCTTCGCTACCTCGGCACAGGCGGCGAGGCCGAATCCGGTGGCGCCGATCTCGTCCAGCGGTATGCCGCCAAGCGCGCGCGGCAAGCCGACCGAACGACCGATCTCGTCCTGTATCCAGGCCATGGCGGTCTCGTTCGTTCCCATGTCGGGGCCGGGGATGTAGTCGGCGACCGGCCCGATGGCGCAGGCGAAGGCGCGCACCAGCCTTTCCTTGTCCACCACCGGCATTTTCGGATCGGCCAGGATGGCCGATTTGCCGCCGCCGTGGGACAGGCCAGCCGCCGCGTTCTTGAAGGTCATGGCGCGGGCGAGACGAAAACATTCCGCCGTGGTTACATCGCTGGCCATGCGCACCCCGCCGATGGAAGGGCCGGCGGCGACATTGTCCACCACCAGGATCGCCTTGAGGCCGATCGCGGGCTCGTGGATATACTGGATGGTTTTCGGTCCCAGATCGTCGGCGAATTCGAAGCCGGTCTCTTTGGCTGGCA
>JAOUMF010000402.1 GCA_029881615.1 Alphaproteobacteria bacterium
CGCCATGACCGCCAAAGCCTTGGCCGCCACCCATGTGATGGTCGCCCATGCCATAGCCGCCGCCCATGCCATAACCGCCGCCATGCATTCCCCAGCCACGGCCACCGGCGCCGTCGGCCAGGCTTACGGCAGCGAGCCCCGCGAGGCCGATTCCGGCGATGGCGGTAGCGGTGAGAAGTCGTGTCGTGCTGCGTTTCATGACCGGATACTCCTGAAGCTTGCGTTGCATTCGATGAGGAAAATATAGGACCGACTTGTCGCAAGAGTACGCCAGGACCGCCCTTGTTTTGTCGCAAGCCGTATCACCCGCGCCACCTGATACATTTCGATACAAATTTTCCCCGCGCCGACCCAATTGCGTCCTTAGCGAATTCCGAAAAATGGCCTAAATTCAGGTCATGGACAGCACGCCCCACATTCTGGTTGTCGACGACGAGCGTGAAATTCGCGAGCCGCTGGCGAAATACCTCGCCAGGAACGGCTTGCGCGCGACCATCGCCGCCAACGCGGGCGACGCGCGCAAGGAATTGAAGACCAGCGCCATCGATCTTGTCGTGCTGGACATCATGATGCCGGGCGAGGACGGCCTGTCGCTCTGCCGGCATCTGCGCGAGACGACGGACATTCCCGTCATCCTGCTGACCGCCATGGCCGAGGATACCGACCGCGTGATCGGGCTGGAAATCGGCGCCGACGATTACCTCACCAAGCCCTTCAACCCGCGCGAACTGCTGGCCCGCATCAGGGCCGTGCTGCGCCGGGCGCGGTCCATTCCCCGCCCGCGCGAGGCGGCGGCGGGCGAGCGCCTGAAGTTCGGCGGCTGGGTGCTGGATACGAACCGCCGCGAGCTTATCGACAGTGACGGCGTGGCGGCGCCGTTGAGCACGGCCGAGTTCAAGCTGCTTTCCACATTCCTGCGGCGGCCGGGACTCGTACTTTCGCGCGAACAGCTGCTGGACCTGACCAGCGGGCGCGCGGCCGACGTGTTCGACCGCACCATCGACAACCAGGTCAGCCGCCTGCGCCGAAAGATCGAGGCCGACCCGAAAGACCCCGTGTTGGTCAAGACCGTCTGGGGCGGCGGTTATATGTTCACCGCCGACGTCGAGGAGCTGTCATGATCAGGGTGCTGCCAAGAAGCCTGGGCGGGCAATTGCTGCTGCTGCTGATGATGGCGCTGACGCTGTCGCATCTGGTGGGCTTCCTGATTTTCTCCGACGAACGCCGCCAGGCGATGCGCGGCGTCCATCATCTCCAGCTGCTGGAACGTACGGTCGCGATGGTGCGGGTGCTGGAGACGACATCGCCGGAAACGCGGGACGTAATTCTGCGCGCCGTCACCTCGCCGCGGCTGCGTTACTGGATCACGGACGAGACCGCGCTGGCCGACGCCAACACAGAAAGGATGGAGCTGTGGCTGGCCGCAAGGCTGGCGGAACAGTTGCCCGAAGGCCCCCGCGCGCCGGTACGCGTACATGTGGCCGACCGGGAATGGCCGGAACAGATAATGGATTTTCATGACCGCGCCCATCAGGGAATGGCCATGCATAACGATGATGACAACGCGGGATCGGATATAAACGACAACAGCCGGGCCGCCGGCCTCCGCGACCGCAGGGGGCGGGGCAATGGCATGGGGCTGACCCTGTCGGTTCCCTTGCGGAACGGTCAGTGGCTGAATGTGGCGACCGGATTCCCCGCCCCACAGACCGGCTGGGCCTGGCCATCGATCGTTTCCATGGCACTTACGGCGCTGGCGATCCTGCTGGTCGTTACCCTGATGGTCCGCCGCATCACCCGGCCGCTCAAGGCCCTGTCGAACGCCGCGGAAAAGCTGGGGCGCGGCGAGGACATGGCGCCCCTGGCCGAGACCGGGCCGGCGGAACTTCAACGCACCACCGCCGCCTTCAACGCCATGCGCGAACGCCTGACCCGCTTCGTGCGCGACCGCACCGTGATGCTGGCCGCCATCAGCCACGATCTGCGCACGCCGCTGACCTCGCTGAGGCTGCATGCGGAACTGGTCGAGGAAGCAGAGACGCGAAACAAGCTGCTGGCCATTCTGGAAGAAATGCAGCGCATGACCGAGGCCACGCTGGCCTTCGCCCGGGCCGAGGCGACGCACGAGGAAACCCGCCCCGTGGATCTGTCGGCGCTGGTCGAAAGCCTCTGCGACGACCTTACGGAACTGGGCATGGAGGTGACCTTCGCGGGCGCCGGCAAAACGCCCCTGTCCTGCCGCCCGGTCAGCCTGAAGCGCGCCCTGCGCAACATGCTGGAAAATGCCGTGAATTACGGCCACCGGGCGCGTGTCGCCCTGGAAGAATCCGCAAGCGAGATCGCGATCGTCATCGACGACGACGGACCGGGCATTGCGGAAGAAGACCGCGAACGGGTCTTTGGCCCCTTCGTGCGGCTGGAAGAATCGCGCAGCCGCGAAACCGGCGGCATCGGCATCGGCATGGCCATCGCGCGCTCCATCATCCGCGCCCATGGCGGCGACATCACCCTGGAAAACCGTGCACAAGGCGGCCTGCGCGCCACCCTGCGCCTACCGAGGGAGGATTCATGATGAGACCGCTGTTTCCCGTCGCCTTGTTCATTGCGATGTTTCTTTCCACGTCAGCGGGTCATGCCCAGACCGGCGAATGGCCCGGGCTCTATTTCGAACGCTGCGGCAAATGCCACGGCAATGCCGACGCGATACTCGATAAACATATCGAACCGGGCGACGGCAAGCTGTTCAGCCGACGCTCACGCCAGGATTTG
Organism: Alphaproteobacteria bacterium; assembly: GCA_029881615.1. GTDB lineage: Bacteria > Pseudomonadota > Alphaproteobacteria > UBA8366 > JADFVY01 > JADFVY01. Next base: position 2,770 of record JAOUMF010000402.1, read on the forward strand.
AGGATCCTTCTCGGCAACCACTTCACGCCGCTGGACCGATCGGAGGTCGAGGCGATCTATATGGAAGTGCTGCGCGTTGCCCAGGGCAGCGGCCGCTTCAAGCAGCAATGCGCGATCTGCCATATCAGCGCCGAGCAGTTGGCACGGGAATATCTGGTCCTGCGCGACGGTGAATTGTTCGGCCGCTATTCGGGACGCAGCATTGAACGTTTCCTGACCGGCCATGGTCGTCTGGAAACCCGGGACGACGTGGCATTCTTCGTAGAGGTGTTGCAGCGCAACCTCCCCTCCGGTCGTTAAACCGGCTCGCCATATGATTTCCGAACTTCGCACTTGACGCGGGACGTGCCGGCGAGGAACTTGCCGGCAACAGAAGAGAGGGAATTATAAAATGCGGGACTTCATCCGGTCGCTCCCGAAGGCGGAACTGCACCTTCATATCGAGGGCTCGCTTGAGCCGGAAATGCTGGTGGCGCTGGCGCGGCGCAACGGCGTCGAAATTCCCTTCGCCTCGGTCGCGGAAGTACGCGCGGCCTATGAATTCACCCAGTTGCAGGATTTCCTCGACATCTATTACCGGGGCATGAGCGTCTTGCGCGAGGCCGAGGATTTCAAGGCCCTGACGCTGTCCTATATGGACCGCGCGGCGGCCAACGGCATCG
>JAOUMF010000403.1 GCA_029881615.1 Alphaproteobacteria bacterium
AGGGTCATGGCCACCGGGTCGCGCTCAGGGCCCTTGGTCCGTCCATTCAATGGCTTGCCGCAGTGAGGGCAAAACAGTGCATCCGGCGGCGACGCCTTAGCGCAGGATGGGCAAGCGTTGTTACTTGATCGCGGCGCGGCGGCGGAAGTCTTTTTCGCCTGTTTTCGGCTGCCGTCGGCACTCTGGTTCTTGTTTTTTGACAATGTTCTGGCCGTTCGTGGAATGTGACAGGAAAGACCCGACCGATGCTGTATTCTGTCTGCGCATCCGCCGGTCGCGGACAGCCGTTTATACTCGGCGATTCTGGAAAAGTCAGCATGTTTGATATTTCCGCCAGGCGCCTATTGTCACATCACGCCAGGCAACAAGGCATGGATCGACGGTGTCTTGAACCGGTACCTTTACGGGGAATTGCTTCTGTCCGGGCTGGAGAGACTTTCCTGTCCGGAAAAATCATGCTCTATGGCTTTTCTGGATTTGAAAAAGGAACTCTCGCATGGCCATCGACGCGCCGCTCAGCCTGTACAGCACGACCGTTAAGCCGGAATGGCTGGATTACAACGGCCATATGAATGAGGCTTATTACGTGCTGGTGTTCAGTGAGGCTACCGACGCCTTCATGGATTTCACCGGACAGGACGATGCCTACCGCAAGCGCACCGGTCACACGATCTATACGCTGGAGACCCATGTGGCCTATTTGCAGGAAGTGGGAGAGGGCGAGACGGTTCGGGTCGAGACGCAATTGCTGGGTGTCGACACCAAGCGATACCGCCTGTTCCATTTCATGTATCATGACGGCAGCAACGAGTTGCTGGCGACCGGCGAGCATATGATGTTGAACGTCGATATGGCCGGGCCGAAATCTGCGCCGTTCGGCGAGGAACTGGCGGCGAGGCTGACGGCGATTCGCGAGGCCCATGCGAACCTGCCCGTGCCCGCGCAGGCCGGCCGATCCATCGCCTTGCCGGGAGACCGCGGGTGACCGATGTAATGGAGAAATATTCCGGTCGCATGGCGCCGGGAATGGCGGAATATCTGGCCCGCTCCGAGGAGTTGTTTTCCCATGCGGGCGATATCACGGTGGCGGATCAGCGGCGCGCCTTCACGAAACTTTGCCAGGCTTTCGCGGGGCCGCACCCGGACGGCTTGTCGGTGCGTGACCACATGGTTCCCGGCCCCCATGGCGAAATCGCGATTCGGATATACCGCCCGGCGGAGGCCGCGGGAACGGATGACGCAATGCCAGGGCTGGTCTATTTCCACGGTGGCGGCTGGGTGGTCGGTAATCTCGACAGCCATGACGATCATTGTGCCTGGATGGCGGCGACCAGTGGGGTTGTCGTGATCGCGGTCGATTATCCGCTGGCGCCGGAAAACATTCATCCGGTTCCCTTCGAGGCCAGCGATGCGGCTTTCCGCCACATCGCGGAGAACGCGGCGCATTTCGGCGTCGATCCGGCACGGCTGGGAGTCGGCGGCGATAGCGCGGGGGCGGCTCTGGCCGCCGCAATTGCCTTGAAAGCGCGTGACGATGTCGGTCCCGCCATAGGCTTGCAGCTTCTGATCTATCCCACATTGGGGTGCGATCACAGCCTGCCGTCATTTACCGAAAATGCCGATGCACCGGCGCTTACCACCGGCGACATGGCGAAATATCTGGGGATATATACCGGCAAGGAACCCCACGCGATTACCGATCCCCATGCAGCGCCGCTACTGGCCGACGACTTGGCCGGCATGCCGCCGGCGGTGATTGTCGCCTGCGAGTTGGACCCGCTGCGCGACGAAGCGGCGGTCTGGCATGATCGGCTGCAACAGGCGGGCGTGGCGTCGCGTTTTTATCTGGGTGAGGGGTTGGTCCATGGCTGCATGCGCGCCCGGCGTATGTCGCCCGCGGCGATGCGGCTTTTCGAGGAAATCTGCGAGGGTCTGTCGAGCTTGCGGACGTGATATCTTGCCGCATCCCGTTGAACCCGGCGCGCGGTCGGCGATATCAATTATGCGCTGACTCTGGTAATTCGTCCGTAGGCGCCCAAATCTATCTGGGGCCATAAGGCCGCATCGCCATTACGTCGCTCGCCTGGTCCTAGCCACAAGCCAACGGAACGCCCATGCGCAAGTCGAAACTCCTGCAATCCTCGGCCGACCGCCCCAGTGGCGGCCACGAGTTCCGCGCCTTCCGCATATTGGCGCCGCATCTCTGGCCGGCCGGATCGCTGGAACTGCGCGGGCGGGTGCTGCTGGCCGTGGCCCTGATGGTCGGGGCCAAGCTGACCAACGTCTACGTGCCGATCCTCTACAAGCAGGCCGTCGATATATTGAACGGCGAGGCCGGTGCGGCAATCGCCCTGCCCATCGGTCTGCTTGTCGCCTATGGCGTAGCGCGCCTGTTCGCGGTGGCGTTCGGCGAGATGCGGGACGCGGTTTTCGCCAAGGTCGCCCAGCGCGCCATGCGCACTTCGGCGCTCAAGACCTTCGAACATCTTCATGCGCTTTCCCTGCGTTACCATCTCGACCGTCAGACCGGGGGACTCAGCCGGGTTATCGAGCGCGGCGTCTCGGGCATAGAGTTCCTGCTGAACTTCATGGTCTTCAACATCGTGCCGACGATCCTGGAAATCCTGTTGGTGTGCGGCATTCTGTGGGGTTTGTTCGACTGGCGGTTCGCCGCCGTCACCGGCGCCACCATCTTCGGCTATATCGCCTTTTCGCTGATCGTCACCGAATGGCGCATCAAGTTCCGCCGCGAGATGAACGAGCGCGATACCGAGGCCAACACCAAGGCGGTGGACAGCCTGCTGAATTTCGAGACGGTCAAGTATTTCGGTAACGAGGTTCATGAATCGCGGCGCTACGACGTGGCCCTGCAGCAATATGAGCGCGCGGCGATCCGCAGCAAGGTCAGTCTCGCCATGCTGAATATCGGCCAGGCCGGAATCATCGCGATCGGGCTGGTGGCGATCAATTCGATGGCGGCCATGGGCGTGATTGCCGGGGCCATGACGGTCGGTGATTTCGTACTGGTAAACGCCTATCTGATTCAGCTCTACATGCCGCTTAACTTCCTCGGTTTCGTCTATCGCCAGATCCGCCAGTCGCTGACCGACATGGACGCCATGTTCGGCCTGTTGAAGGTAAGCCGCGAGGTCGCCGACAAGCCCGATGCTCCGGCGTTGGCGGTGAGTGGCGGCGAGATCGTCTTCGATCATGTGAATTTCGGTTATGACGAGCGTCGGCCAATTCTCAAGGACGTCGGTTTCACTGTGCCGCCTGGCAAGACGGTTGCCATCGTCGGGCCCAGCGGTGCCGGTAAATCGACGATCAGCCGCATCCTGTTTCGGTTTTACGATGTTGTGGACGGCGCCGTGCGCATTGACGGTCAGGACATCCGCGACGTCACGCAAAAGAGTCTGCGCGC
>JAOUMF010000404.1 GCA_029881615.1 Alphaproteobacteria bacterium
CACACGGCCACCACCGTCGGCATCAGCCACACATACGGGATCACAACCATGTTTGGGCTGAAATACGGATATGAAAAGGTTTCGGGCCAAGTCATCCCGACGAGGAAGGCCAGCGGTCCCGTCAGCAGGAGCAGCCAGGGCCCGAGGTCGGTGATCAGCGGGGAATAGCGCCACAAGACCGTTTCGCCCGGCTCCAGCATGTCCCGCAACGGCTTCGCCGGCTGTCCGGGATCGCCCATGCGCTCGCCGAACAGGTCGAGCAGAATATCCGCGCGTTGGAAACCAGGCGGGACCGCAAATTTCCAGCGATAGTCGCGGCCATGGATCAGCAGCTTCCGGTCCGCCAAAAGAACGTCCTCCACGGTCTCGTGCCGCATTTCGCCGATATCGGGCGAAAACAGGCCATAGGCCTTCAGTGTCCGGCGGTCGGTAACCACCCATTTCCAACGGGTCCACGGCCAGGCAACCGCCATGACCAGCACCGCGAACGCCATCAGGAACAGAATCGAGGTCCAGAACCGGGGGTCGGCGGCGCTGAAGCTCCATGCTGTGCGCAGCCACGCAACGGCGCCCAGGAACAGGAATACGCCCGACAGGTGCCAGACATTTGCGCCATCGGTGGAGCGCAAGAGAACCCGCTCCCCCGGCTCCAGCATGCGCTTGAACCGCCCGTTCATGGCGCGGCCTCGCCGGCAAGACCTAGCAAGCGCTTCAGTTCGGCGTACCCCACGCGCATCGGGTCGACAGCGATTTCCTGCCTCCCGCCGCGAATTCTGATCTTGTAGGCGGCGCTATCCATCCTGACGCTTTCGACCTCGCTGCGCGGAATTTCGTAAGGAGCCCGCCAAGGGAAATCGCGTCGCACCAGTAGCCGCCGGTCGGTTAATGCGACGGCCCAATAATGACCACTCCAGAATGCCGCCAGGACCAAAAGGCCTGCGCCGATGCTTGCCGGCAGCGCTAGCAGGGCGCGCGCTGGCTCGCGTACCCAGAAGGCAAGCCCGAAATAAGCGGCCCCAGCCAACAGGGCCATTATTACACCCGGCAGCAACTGTCGCTTCGTCGGTCTGGCTGGCAGCTGGCCAATCAGAGTTTCCCCGGGTCTCAGTTTCGGCATGAACCAGCCCATCACGCCTCTCCCTTCGCGTTCCTGATCGCATCCAGGATGTGCTTTCCCTTCTTTGCGGATCCCGGGTGGATGGGAAATATTCGCTCGCCGTGGCGCAGGGTGAGGATTTCGGTGGGGCTGCCGGGATGCTCGTCTTCCAGCTCGGCGAGGGGGAATTCCTCGTAGCGGCTGTCGTCGCGCTCCATGCGGACCAGCAGGCGGCGGTCCGTGACGGCTGTCTGCCAGCCCTTGCCGCGCAGGGGATTGGTTGTCCAGGTCGACAGCATGAACGCCGGGAAGACCAGCCATATGAGTGCCTTGCCCCATTCTCCCGCCGCCAGGTCTTCGATGAAGCCCGGCAGAACGATTGCGGCTGCCAGAAGAAAGAAGAACAGCATGGTCCAGGACGAGAGGACGGCGCCGTCGCGGAACAGCACTTTCTCGCCCGGCTGCAGGATGCGGCCGAGCCGGGCCATCGGCTGGCCCGCATCGGGGAACCAGCGGGGCAGCAGGCGGGCGAGCAGTTCCGCGGGAATCGCCGCGCCCAGGATCGTCAGGCGATCCTCGCCGGCCCGCAGGACCAGTTGTCCGCTGCTCCATTCCGCGCCGTCGATCGCCGCCAGTCGGATTTGCCGGTATTCCGGCCGCCACAAGCCGCGCCTGGCGATGATGCGCCGGTCGGTGACGGTCCAGCGCTCCCGCCGGTACAGGAAATGCGGCAGTATCTGGATCGCGTAAAACAGGATCATGAACAGGAATCCCGCGGCCAGCGGGAACAGCGACAGCGGGTCCGCGAATAGCCGCTCGATGCCGAGCGAGACGAACAGGCCGATGAGGGCCGTCAGCATCAGCCCCTGGACGGCGAAGATCCAGTAATCCGGGCGGCTGCGCGCCAGAACGGTTTCGCCGGGCTCCAGCGCGGGCGCGGTGGGCTGTGGCGCGGGTTCCTTGTCCCAGCCGGTTTCGAAGGCCACGCGGATCGCCTCCCGTTGCAGCAGGAAGGCCGCGGGTCCCGTGGATATGACGAATTCGTCCGCGCCATGGAAGCTCAGCGACATGGGGCGGAAGTCGACCTCTTCCACCTGGTCGCGCCTGATTTCCTGCTGTCCGGGGCTGAAGAAGATTTTCCGCGCCAGGATTCGCCGGTCGGTGATGGTCAGCCGCCAACGCCCCAGCCCCGCCACCGCGTAAAGCGCCATCGCCCCGCCCACCAGCCCGATGACAAGCATTAGACTATCCAGCCTGTCGCCGACCCGAGCGAAACCGGCTAGCGGCATGCCGGCCATCACCCCCGCCAGAAGGACCGCGCCCGCCACCGCCACCCGCCGCAACCAGCCAGGCGGGTCGCTCGCCAGCACCCGTTCTCCCGGTTCCAGTTTCGGCATGAACCAATTCATCATGCAGTCCCTTTCGTCGCCGTCTTTATAGCTTCGTGCATTCGCTCGGCGGCGGGGAGGTTGCCCGGGCGGAATTCGAGGCGCTGGCCGTTGGCGTGGAGATAGACCCGGTGGCTGCCTTCGTGGGGCGCCTCGATTTCTTTGATGGAGCCCAGGGGAATGGAGTCATAGCGCGTGCGGTCATGCAATCGCCGAAGCAGGACCCGCCGGTCGGTCACAGCGGCGGACCAGGGCGCAGCCGGGAATCTCCAATTCCAAAATGCCCTGTGCCGCCAGATGACGGTTTCCCCTTGCTCCAGGATGCGGTTCAGGGAGGCCGTTTTCAACCCCGCTGGCGGCGCGATATCGCCCAGCGCAGATTGCAGCGCATCGTCGCGAATTCCTTTCAGGTTGAGCCACAGGCGACCGCCGACACCCCGGACCATCAGGTCGTCGGCGTTCAGCGCGGTTTCGTCGATCTCGTGTCTGCGCAATTCCATCACTTCCTTGCGCAGCACGCCGCGCCACGCCAAAACCCGCCGGTCGGTAATCGCCCAACCGGCCGTCGTTGCACGGGATAGAAACACCGCGCCAACGGTCAGGCCGAAGATACCGCCCAGGAACAGCCATATGCTGGACAAGCCGGGCGGCGGGTTCGCCTGGACATGATCAGACTGTAAAAACAGTGTCATGAACGCCATCACCGATGTCGCCAGCAGGACCACTCCCCAAGGGTCGCGCAGCGCCGGATTGCGCAAAATAATCGCCTCGCCCGGCTCCAGTTTCGGCACGGACCAGTTCATGGCGCGGTCTTTCTGGCGCTGGCCATGGCTTCGCGGATGCGGGCGGCGGGCCTTTCCTTGCAGGGGAGGGTAATCTTCCGATCCCCGGCAATTATGAACAGCCCGTCGCCGAGCCGGCAGAGC
>JAOUMF010000405.1 GCA_029881615.1 Alphaproteobacteria bacterium
GCATGAACGGGCATTGGGCGGCATGGGCATATATTTGATCAAGACCCTGTCGGACGGTGTCAGCCATATGTCGAATCCGGATGGCGGTAATGAATTGGTGTTCCGAAAACGCATGGCCGGCTGATACGGAATGTCCCGGGCGGACAATGCCGGCGCCTCGAAATACGGACAGCGGGTTCGGCGGGCGAGGGCAAAAGAGGCACTTGCACTCCGTCGCGCTTGGCCTTATGTTCCCGGCGCCTTGTGCCGACGTAGCTCAGGGGTAGAGCAACTGATTCGTAATCAGTAGGTCCGCGGTTCAAATCCGCGCGTCGGCACCACTTTTCCCTCATCTTCGTTGAATCGCGCTAACGCGGAACAGTCTCCCCCGCCACCGGCCTGGCGTTTTCGCCGGCCGTGGTTCGAAAAACGGGGCGGACGCTGAAAAAACACGTTTCAATTCCCCGGAAATCAGCGCATATTAGCATTTGCTGAAAATAAAAAGCGTTTCGGGAAGGAATTCTCCTCTCCGTCATGGAGCACAGAACAGGCGGACAAATTGCCCGGGCTGCGATGGCAATGGGGCAAAATACGCTGAACAAGGGAAGGCAAGGCCTGTTCGCGTTGCCTTTCCGTGTGTGGATGTCTTACCTGCTGGCGCGCCGCTGGCTGTTTATCGCGGCCGCGATTGGCGCAATCCTGCTGCATTTTCCCACCCCGACGGGCCTTACCGAAGAAGGCCATATCGTTCTCGTCATGTCGGTGGTGGCGACGATCCTGTTCATAACCGAACCCATTCCGCTTCCCGCCGTGGCGCTGCTGATCGTGGTTGGCGAGGTATTGTTGATCGGGCTGGATTCGTCGGATGTGGCGCGCAGCCTGATGAGCGATTCCGTGCTGTTCATCATGGGGTCGCTGATGATCGCGGTGGCCGTGGTCAAGCAGAAGCTGGATAAAAGGCTGGCCTTTCTGATTGTTCGCTTTACCGGCACGAAGACCGCGAATGTCTGCATGGGCATATCGATGGTATCGGGCGTGCTGGCCTCGTTCATCGGCGAACATACCGTGGCGGCCATGATGCTGCCGGTCGGCGTTACGTTGATCAGGCTAACGTCCGACGATTCCCGGCAAGTGCGCAGCCTGGCCGCGGTCCTGCTGTTTTCGATCAGCTATGGGGCGTCGATTGCCGGCGTGGGCACGCCGTCCGGCGGCGCGCGCAACGCCATCATGATCGGTTATTGGCGTGAATTTTTTTACGACCCGGCAAATCCGGAAAGCTGGAAATACGCCATCGATTATTTGCGCTGGATGATTTTTGCCTATCCGCTGTTCCTGATCCAGGTTCCTTTCGTTACCGCGGTGCTGTTCCATACTTTCAAGCCGAAGCAAAAAAATATCGCCCGGGCCGTGGTGCGGCTGCGCGCGCAGCTTGCCGACCAGGGGGCGATGAAGGCTTCCGACTGGGGAACGATTCTGATTTTTTTCGGGATTTTGTTGAGCTGGATTTTTTATTCCGACGGAATCGGGCTTGGCACGGTGGCGGTGCTTGGCGCGGCAATCTTTCTGATCTTCGGGCTGGTCGGCTGGGATGAAATCAATAACGGCGTGAACTGGGGGGTCGTGCTTCTTTATGCGGCCGTGATTTCGCTGGGCGTGGAGATGAAGGATACCGGGGCCGCCCTTTGGGTCGCCGAAAACTTCCTTGCCATTCTTAAACCCTTCGGCGGTGACACGGGGTTGGGCCTATGGGCGGCGGTAGTGGCGCTGACCGCCACGGTCACCAATACCATGTCAAACGGCGCCGCGGTGGCGGTGCTGGGGCCGATCGTGCTTAACCTGGCCGTTGTTGCCGGCGAAGACCCCCTGATACTCGGTTTTCTTACGGCGGTGGCGTCGTCTTTTGCTTATTTGACGGTTGTCGGCACGCCGGCTTGCACTATCGTTTATTCTTCCGGTTATCTGAGAACGACGGATTTTTTGAAAGCTGGCTGGAAAATGGTGATTGTTTCGGCCATTCTTTCTCTTGTCGCGGCATCCTTCTATTGGCCGCTGGTGGAATAAGCGTGGGGGCGCCCCGGATATGGAACGAGCCGACGAAAAACGATTCCGGATATTGGTCTGTATCGACGGTTCGGATGAGTCCTACCGGGGCCTGCGGTACGCGGCGCGCCTGGGCGGCGGCGTCGATGCGGATATTTGCCTGCTCTATGTAAGGCCCGTCGATCAGGCCTTGCGGTCCGGCGGACTGCAGGCGCGCGTGGTGCGTGAAAACCTTCTGGAATGGGGGCTGGAGCTTCCGGGCACCAAACATCTGATGAAGGGCCGGGATATTCTTACCGAGCTTGGCCTGATGAGCGACGAGTGGGGTCAGAAAATGATCCATGTCGACAAGCTGGGCGATCCCCTGGGTGATAATTCCATCGAATATAGCAGCGCCAACGGCAAGAAGGTGACGCTAAAGCTGGAAGTTGCGCCGGATATCGTCGGCGGCATTCTGGAAGAATGCGAGGAAGGCCAATATGATCTGTTGATCATCGGCGCATCCGAACGCTGGAATTCGGGATCCTACAAAACTTTCTGGGACCCCGCCGTGGCGCAGAAGGTGGTCAAGCATGCACATTGTTCCGTTATTGTCGCCCGCGAGCTGGAATCCGGCCATGGCCACTTGATCTGCACCGACGGTACCGACAACGCCATCGATGTCGCCCGCAAGGATGCCATCCTGGCAGCGCGCTGCAATTGCCCGGTTTCACTCATCACCGTGGTGCCGGAAGACATGGAAGAAGCCGAAGCCGCGGACATCCTGTCGCGAACAAGGGAGGCCATCGAGGAAGAGGGGCTGGAGGTCGTCGAAAGCCTGTTGAGGACTGGCAATCCGGTAAAGGAAATCGTGGATGTAGGCGCGGACTATTCAGTCATCGTTATCGGCCGCTCGAAGAAGCGCCGCAAATGGTGGCTGTTCGAGACCGATATCTCGGACCAGATTCTGGAACGCGCCACCAACTCGGTGATGATCGTCCGCTGATCGGATTGCGCGGGGCCAATCGTTATTTTGGCAGAGGCAACGTATAGAGCCGTCCGAATTCTGGCTGAGGGTCGTCGATGCCGGCCAGCCGCAGGCAATGCCAGGCCATGGCGTGGTTGCTCGACGTAACGGGCTTGCCGATTTTTTCTTCCACCTGTTTGGCGACCGCGGCCAGGCGGATACTGGTGCAGGACACGAACACCGCGTCGACCCCGTCGATGGCACCCAGTTCGGCGGCGGCGTTGCTGATCGATTCCTGGTCGATCCGGGAGGCCACATTGTCGTTTTCTTCGTTGAAGGAGCCAAATACCGGAACATTATAGCCGGCGCCCTCGATATAGGCGCGGACCGTCTGGTTCACATCGTCGCGATAGGGCGTCAGGACCGCGATATTGCGC
>JAOUMF010000406.1 GCA_029881615.1 Alphaproteobacteria bacterium
TCCGCTGGCCGAAACGCAGTTGGCCAGCGGGATGGCGACCCGGCCGGGCCGGCGAAACAGCGGCAGATGGGAGAATAATGCCGCCGAGGCGGACCCGGTCGTTACTGTTCGATCACGAAGCGTCCGTCCTCAATGTGGACATTTTCATCGCCCTCGAAGCTTTGCTGCTCGCCGCCTTCCAGCGCCATGGTGCAGCCCTCGACGCAAAGCCCGTCAACGGTCTGGCCAGCGCCTAAGGTCACTTCCTGGGTCACGATCTCGTCGCCGCCCTCGCTGATCTTCACGCGCTGTTCGGTTGCGCCAATGTTGGTCAGGCTCAGTGCGTATGCCTGACTCGCGGGAATGGCAGCCAGCGCCAATACGGCGGCCGCCAGCATCAACAGTGATTGTCTGGTCATTGCTTCCTTGCTCCTCGCTCTCGGATCGATGTATCTTTCCGGCGCCCGGTCACGCGGGGGCGGCCTCGGCTCCAGCCCCATATGTTCCGCGCCCACGGGAACGGCACCCCGGTGCTCGCCGGAGTCGTAATGGCTTGTCGAAAACTTTCCAGGTGATTTCGCGCCGACACAGCCATCCACGACGCGGCAACCCTCTAGCGCAACCGGCTGGCGATTTCATTGACCTGGCTCAAACCGTCGGGATGACGTTTCGAACGGCAAAACCTCTCCTTAAATGGATGTAGAGACCGGGGAAGGTGACCAACGAAAAGAGCCCCGGCCGCAAGGCTGGCCTACCTATTCGCCCGTGCTCCGCCAGACAGGCGCGACCCGGGTCGCCGGATCGGCCAGCCGCTCGGCAGCCCACCCCGCATCCTCGCGCAACTTGGCCGCCCGGTCGATCCCGCCCGAGGCGTATGTGTTTGGTGTTTTCATGGAGGGGAAGGTGGCACGTCATCACGATTCAGGCAATCATCAGTCAAACTTCCGTCGATTCAGCCTAAATGGGGGTTGCCCTTTTCCCTCCCATGCCTGATATACTGCCCTCGGAAGGCTGGCGCGTGGGCGGGTCCCTCGCCAACCCGGTCAGGTCCGGAAGGAAGCAGCCGTAACGAGTTTCGACTCGGGTCATGTGTCCGGTCTTCCACTAATTCCCTTTTCGCCCGATTCGCCGACAAGGCCAGGACCCAGGGGAGCCCGAACGGCCCATATGACCGACGCGCCAGAACAAGTTCCCTACCGCGTTCTCGCCCGCAAGTACCGGCCGGGCGATTTTTCGGGATTGATCGGCCAGGAAGCGCTGGTCCGCACCCTTACCAATGCCATTTCCAGCGGCCGCATCGCCCATGCCTTCATGCTGACCGGCGTGCGCGGCATCGGCAAGACCACGACAGCCCGCATCATCGCCCGCGCGCTCAACTGCGTCGGGCCGGACGGCACCGGCGGCCCCACCATCGACCCCTGCGGCGTCTGCGACCATTGCCGCTCGATCGCCGAAGACCGCCATGTGGACGTGATGGAGGTGGACGCCGCCAGCCATACCGGCGTCGACAATATCCGCGAGCTGACCGACGGCGCGCGTTACCGCCCGGTCTCGGCGCGCTATAAAATCTATATCATCGACGAAGTGCATATGCTGTCCAAGGGCGCCTTCAACGCGCTGCTGAAAACGCTGGAAGAACCGCCCGAGCATGTGAAATTCATTTTCGCCACCACGGAAATCCGCAAGGTGCCGGTGACCGTGCTGTCGCGCTGTCAGCGGTTCGATTTGCGGCGCGTGCCGGCGGACCGGCTGGTCGATCATTTCCGCGCCATCGCGGAAAAGGAAAATGTCCCGGCCGAGGACGAGGCGCTGGCCATCGTCGCGCGCGCCGCCGACGGATCGGTCCGCGACGGGCTGTCGCTGCTGGACCAGGCCATGGCGCTGGGCGATGGCGGGATCACCGCCACCCAGGTTCGCGACATGCTGGGCCTGGCCGACCGCACCCAGATTTTCGATCTGTTCGGCAAGGTCATGGCCGGCGAGATCGCCGAGGCGCTGGATCATTTCGCCCGCATGTACCAGGACGGGGCCGACCCGGTGGTGGTGATTACCGACCTGATGGATCTGACCCACTGGCTGACCCGGATTTCCGCCGCGCCGGAGGCCGCGCAATCGGCCACCGTGCCAGAGGCCGAGCGCGAGCGTGGCCGGGCCATGGCGGACGAGTTGTCGATCCCGGTGCTGACCCGCGCCTGGCAGATGCTGATGAAGGGCCTGAGCGAGGTGCGCGAGGCGCCCATTCAAACCCAGGCCGCCGAAATGGTGCTGGTGCGGCTGGCCTATATGGCGGAATTGCCGTCGCCGGCGGATCTGGCGCGTGAGCTGCATCAAGGCGGACCGGCGGGCGCGAGCGCTTCGCCGACCCCGTCCTCGCCACCGCCGTCTTCTGGCGGTAATGGCGGCGCGGCGATGGCGGCGGGCGGCGGCGGCCCGGCGGTCGTGGCGCGCGGCGCGCCCGCGCCAGAGGTTTCCACGGCTCCGCAGGCCAGCGCCGAAGCCCAGCCGGGCCCCCAGGGCTTCGCCGAACTGGTTGCCCTGTTCGAGGAAAAACGCGAGGCCATCCTGCATACCCAGCTTCGCCATAATGTCCATCTGGTGCGTTGCGAGCCCGGCCGGCTGGAAATCCGCCCGGATGAAAACGCCCCGCGCGACCTTTCGGCGCGCGTCGGCTCTTTGCTGAGCGAATGGACCGGCCGCCGCTGGGTGGTCAGCATCTCGGGCGAACAGGGCGAACCCACGCTGGCGAGCCAGGCCGAGACCGCCCGCCAGAAGGAACATGAGACCGCCGCGCTGCATCCGCTGGTGCGGGCGGCGCAAAAGGCATTCCCAAGCGCCAGGATAACCCGGGTCGAACCCTCGGCGCGCGCCGGCCTGGAGGCCGACGCCCCGGCCCCGGCGCCCGAAGACGACGAAGACGACTTCGGCGTCGACTGACAGTGACCCACGTAACGGCAACGTCGATAAGAGAAGGCAAGACATGAAAAACCTTGGCCAAATGATGAAACAGGTCCAGGAGATGCAGACCAGAATGCAGGAGATGCAGGCCAGCCTGGCCGATGCGGAACTGCATGGCGCCTCGGGCGGCGGCATGGTCAGCGTTGTGCTGAATGGCCATGGCGAAGCGCGCGGCATTTCCATTGACCCGTCGCTGCTGAAGGAAGGCGAAGGGCAAATCCTGGAAGACCTGCTGGTCGCCGCCTTCAACGACGCCCGCGCCAAGGTCGATGCCCATACCAAGGAAAAAACCAAGGAAATCATGGGCGGCGTCGAACTGCCCCCCGGCATGAACCTGCCCTTCGGTTGATTGGGGGCGGGAACATGAACCGTCAATACCTCGAGAACGCGGTTATAGCCCTCAGCCTTCAGCTATCAGCCGTCGGCCTCTCGCTGACAGCTGAAAGCTGACGGCTGATGGCTGAATT
>JAOUMF010000407.1 GCA_029881615.1 Alphaproteobacteria bacterium
TGTCGTCCTGCGCTTTCCCACGGCGGTAGAACAGTCGCAGCGCGCCATCCTGTGGGGGCTCGGCCTGCCGATCCTGGCGCTGGAAATTCCCCATCTTTTCGGTTTTTACTACCCGGACGGCGATAGTTTCTGGCTCGCCATCAAGCTACTCGTCATGATCAGTCCGGTCTTCATGCTGCTGCAATACTGGCGGCATCGTCTTCGCATCGTGATAACCGAACGCCGAATCCTCGTTCGCCGCGGCATATCCTGGCGCCGTCGCGGCGATATGAACCTGCGGGACATTTCGATGTTCGACTACAATCCGGTTTCGCAAACATTGTTGCTGTACGGTCGTGGCCGGATCCTGGAAATCCCCTGCGACACAACCACCAGATCCCGGATCATCGTGGCCATCGCCGATTCCGTTTGACACATCGTTACCGTCCCGAAATCCAACCCAATCACCCAATATGCAAGCGCCGTCCTCACCCACATGGGTGACGACACTCCCGGATAATTGCGGAATAATTGCGGAATGAGTGATCTTTTCCGCCAACGTTAAAGAATCCAAAGGTCGGCATGGCTGAAATTGCCGACTAATGCATACAGGGATGGAATATGCGAAATAGAAACCGGTTATTGCCGATTTTCCTGTTGGCTGGCGCCATTTTCGTGAACTGGCCCGGCCTTGCACAGGCTCGGATTTCAGGCGAGGCGTTCGTGGCCAGTCCGGCGGCGAACGCTTTCAAGGCTGGCGACTTCAACGAGGCGCTGGCCGGTTTCGAAGCGATGCTGGCGGAGCATCCCGACGACCCCCTGATCCTGCGTTATATTGGCATTTCCCATGACCGGCTTGGCGACTTCGCCGCCGCGCGCAAGGCATATGAACGCTCTCTGGCTATCGAGCCGGACAGCGTGTCCACCCGCTATTTCCTTGCTGTGACCGAATACAAGCTGGGTGACAACGACGCGGCGCGCAAGGATTTCCAGTCCGTGACCGACGTTGCCCCGGCCAGCGATTACGGCCGTTCAGCGACGGAGTTTCTAGCCGCGATCGGCACCGCCCCGGCACCTGAACCGACCCGCCTGAGCGGTTTTTTCCAACTGGGGTTCCAGGGGGACAGCAATGTGAATGCCGGCCCCGGTGGCAGCGCAAACAGAAACGAAGCGTTCAGCGAATATCTGGGCATCCAATACGCCCTCGTCGAAACGAACGCGCTAAAGGTAAACCTCAAGGGCAGTGGCTATTTCACGCAATATCCGGACCCGGTGGCCAACGACTACGACCTCATGCAGGGTTCGGTCGGACTGGACACCAGCTATGTAACCGCCATGGGCGGCGTGCCGATGATGCCGGGGATCGCCTACAATTACAGCAAGACCTGGCTGCGGGGGAATTCCTATGGCGGAAATCACTCGGTCGTCGCTTCCCTTGGATTCGGTCTGGGCAGCAATGCGATGGCAACCGCGAAATACAGCTGGTCGATGGCCGATCTGACCGATGACGGCACCGCCCCGGCCACCACCTCTCGCGACGGCGTATCCCAATCGGCCGGCCTGTCGACCAACATATTTTTCGCCAACCGCAAGGCTGCGTTGACCCTCGGGTACGACTACGGCTGGGCCAACACCGAAGGCGATAACGGCGACACCGCAAGCCACAGTGGCTCAGCCGGCCTATGGGGTCGACTGCCCTGGGAAATAGATGGCCAGCTTTCCTATGGAATGTCGCGAACCGACTACACTTCCTATCGCGGTCCGCTGCCGCGCGAATCCACGACCAGAAGCATTAACCTCTCCCTGGCGCGAAACATCACCGAAAAGATAAAGGCGAGCGTCGCCGTCAGCAATGTCGCCGAGGAATCGCCGGACTATCCGGACATGTCCTACGACAGAACGATCTATTCATTTTCACTCGGCTACCAATTCTAGACAGGAGGCTACAGACAATGCCCCGCCTTATTACCGGACCTATTGATTTTTCCCGCGCCCTGATGATCGGCGCGACGATCGCGATATTCGCATTCCAGGTTCAAACACCGGCCGCGCAGGCCCAGGAGGCCGAAGCGGTTACGCCACGGACCGAATTGCTGCGCAGCGACCTGGCCATCGACAGATCGATGGGCGCTTTCAACGACCCCGCGATCCTGCGCCAGCGACTGCAGACACCACCGGAATGGCCTGCCCCCCGAACAATGCCGCCATATAGCCAGAAACCGCTGAATGACGGATCGAATTTCTGCAAGCTCTATCCGAACAATTGCGGCTGATCCCGTTCGGGAAACAGGAGAACATCATGTGCAAGGCGATACGGCTAATGGCGCTGGCCGCCATTATTGTGGCGTCCGCCGGTTCAACCGCGGCAGCGCAGAAACAGTCCCAGGATACGATCCAGCTGCCGCCGCAATTCCAGGCACCGCCGGTCAATCCGAAGATTCTCGAGCAACAGAAGATGCTACCGATGGAATCCCCGGCGGAGCAGATGGAAAAGCTGACGGGAAGCGCAAAACAGACGGACCTGACGGTGTGGCTCGCTGGCCTGCCCCTCGATGCTGCGGCGCGTGACCGCGCGCGTACCGGCAGGATGCAGCGCTACCGGATTTACCCGGCCGCGCAGTCCAGCCCGGGAAACTGGGCCGGCCTGATATTGCTGGCGGACTGGCGCAAGGACGAGCCCGTGGATTTAAACGCCCTTTATGGCCGCAAAGGCAACCCCAACTGGTGGCGCCGCAGCAAGGATGGGCGCGATGTCTATAAATGGCTTCGCGGCGCGGACGGAAAGCAGAAGGGTGTCCTTGTCGTTCGGCCAGGCAACGGCTTCGTGCTTGCCTTCGATCTGGATGGAGACAGGTCAGTGGATCTGATGGGCGCGATGGATTTCGCGTACAACATCGATTGGATCATCGGCGACAAGGCCGACGATATTCTCGAAGGATGGGCTGGCAAGGGGCTGGCGGGGCTATGCGGTCTGCTTGGCGACGGCGACCGATCGGCCGCACAATCGGGGAACGGCGGAATGGTCGATCTCGGCGCTCTGGACATATGCGGAAAAGGAGGATCGCAGGACGGGAACTCTTCCGCCGACAACGTTGGCTCGGGATCGGGCGGTTCGCCGGATTTTTCCTCGCCCCTCGACGGCCTGGGAGACATGTGCGAGGAAATTCTTGCAGCCGGTCCGCCAGGCGGCCGCGGCAGCGGCATACCCGGATCCGTCAAAGGCGACGATTACGAAGACCCGTACTGGACGTTCGACTGGGGCAAGGCCTGGAAAGCATTCAAGGACGGCGGAGTTCCGGGATCGAGCAGAGCCGGCCCCCTGGGCCAGGCTGCGGATCTGGCGGGAAGGATCGGCGACGCCCTGCGTGCCGGGGTCCCTGAACCGGTAAACCGCGCGGATTTCATCCTTCG
>JAOUMF010000408.1 GCA_029881615.1 Alphaproteobacteria bacterium
GGCTTTGCGATTCAATCGGGAGGCTTTGCAACGATTGAAAGCCGCCAGGGGAAGGGGGCCACGGTCAGCCTCTACCTGCCGCGCGCCGAAGGAAAGGACGAACCCGGTCGCGACTGTCGGCCTCTTTGTCAGCCGGCGAGCAAAGGAGGGTCGATCATGGTGATCGAGGACGATCCGGACGTGCGGCAACTTACGGTTACTCTGTTGACGGCCATGGGATACACCGTGCTTCAAGCAGAAGACGGTGAAAGCGCCCTGTCGCTGATCATGAGTGACCGGCACATCGACCTGCTGCTGTCGGATGTCGTGTTGCCCGGCGATATGAGCGGACCCGCGATTGCCGAGGCGGCCCTGAAAAAGCGGCCTGACCTGCGCATAATGTTCATGTCGGGCTATGCCGAAGACGTAATTCGGCGCGACCGCGAAGGCAGCGGCAATTCAGTCGACGCCGACCTGCTGCCCAAACCGTTCACCCGCGCACAGTTGGCGCGGAAGGTTCAGATCGCAATGGGCACAGACGAAGGCTGACCAGAGAAAGGCAATAACGCCTACAAATTCGTGCGCTCTGTACAATACAGTCAACACGAAGTACAACACTGCCGATATGCACTGCTCCGCGGCGCGATTGGTCGCGATAATTTGCGCCCCGCAACCCGGCGCATGAAACTCTCGTTCCGAAAGATAGAAGATGACAGAATTCGAAGGCGTCAATCCGGCGCTTGGCCAAGCGTTGCACAAACGCGGTTATTCAGTGCTGACCCCTGTACAGCAGGCGGTCCTTGCCCCTGAACTCGGCGGCGCCGACGTTCTGGTTTCGGCCCAGACCGGATCTGGCAAAACGGTGGCGTTCGGCCTGGCGCTGGCCCCTACCCTGCTGGATGGCGCGGAACGGTTCGGCCACGCCAGGACGCCCGTGGCGTTGGCCGTGGCGCCGACCCGGGAACTGGCGTTGCAGGTCAAGCGCGAGCTGGAATGGCTATATGAAATGACCGGCGCTGCCGTCGCCTCATGTGTCGGCGGCATGGATATGCGAACCGAACGCCAGGCGCTGGGACGCGGCGCGCACATCGTCGTCGGCACGCCGGGGCGGCTGCGCGATCACATCGAACGCGGTTCACTGGACATGACGGGCCTGAAAGCCGTGGTGCTGGACGAAGCCGATGAAATGCTCGACATGGGTTTTCGGGAAGATCTGGAATATATCCTCGGCACCGCGCCGAGCGAACGGCGCACATTGTTGTTTTCCGCCACCGTGCCGCGCTCCATCGCATCCCTTGCCGCGCGCTACCAGCGCAATGCCGTGCGCGTCTCTACCTCGGCGGAACAGAAACAACATCTGGACATCGAATACCGCGCTTTCACCGTCGCGCCGAACGACCAGGAACATGCCATCATCAACGTGTTGCGGTATTTCGAAGCCAAGAACGCCATCGTGTTCTGCGGTACCCGCGCAACCGTCAACCACATGACCAGCCGCTTCAATAACAGGGGCCTCTCGGTCGTCGCGCTGTCGGGAGAATTGAGCCAGAACGAACGCAGCCACGCCCTGCAGGCCATGCGCGACGGACGCGCGCGGGTATGCGTCGCCACCGACGTGGCTGCGCGCGGCCTCGATCTGCCAAATCTGGAACTGGTGATCCACGCGGATATTCCCAAGAACCGTGAATCCCTTCTGCACAGAAGCGGCCGAACGGGTCGCGCCGGGCGCAAGGGGGTCAGCGTTCTGATCGTGCCCCACAGCGCGCGCAAGCGCACCGAGAGATTGCTGCAAAGCGCCAATGTCGAAGCTACCTGGGCCAAGCCGCCCTCCGTTGACGAAATCATGCGGCGAGATGACGAACGCATTCTCGCGGACCCAGCATTGAGCGAACCCGTAGGCGAAAACGAGCAAGCCTTCGTCACGGAAATTCTTGGCCGCCACAGCGCCGAACAGGTCGCCGCGGCTTTTGTGCGCCTGTATCGGGCCGGCCAGTCAGCGCCGGAGGAATTGCTGGATATTGCGCCTTCCGCCCCCGCCGAACGCAAAACGAAGCAGCGCGACGATTTCAAAAACGGCGTATGGTTCTCGCTATCGGTTGGCCACAAGCAATCCGCCGAACCGCGCTGGCTGCTGCCCATGCTGTGCCGCACCGGCAACATTACCAAACGGGAAATCGGCGCGATCAGAATCGATCAGGAAGAATCTTTCGTGGAGATCGCCCCCGATTGCGTCGAGAAATTCCTCGAAGGCGTCGGCCCAGACCGCACGCTGGAAAAAACCATCACCGTGACGCGCCTGGAAGGTGCTCCCAAGGGGCTTAAGTCCGTCCGCGAGAAGCCGGACGCCTACAAGAAGCCGTATACCTCCCGCAAGTCCGACGAACGACCCAGGCCTGGATCAAAACCAAAATTCGTGCGGAAACCCGATGAGGTGGAGTCGAAACCAAAATTCGTGCGGATGCCCGACGAGGTGGAGTCGAAACCAAAGTATACGCCAAAGCCCGACGACGCAGGACCGAAACGCAAATTTGCAAAAAAGTCCGACGAATCGGGAGCGAAACCAAAATTTTCGAAAAAAGCGGCCGCGTCGGGAGCAAAACCCAAGTTTGCGCAAAAGCCCGGTGAGCCATCAGAGACCGGAAAACCCAAGGAGAGGGCCACGATAACGTTTAAGGGCAAAAAACCTTATAAGCCCAAACTAGCCAAGGCCGGCGTGAAGGACCGCAGCATAGGCAAGCCCGGTTCCAACCCGCTGAAACGGAAAAAACCATAGAACGAAACAGGCCGGAAAGGCGCGCGGCCTTGATATCCCGTCCATATCCCAAGGACGCCATTTCGCTGATGACATACAGTATCGCGGTGGCTGGGGCGGCAGGGATCGAACCTGCGATGACGGGATCAAAACCCGCTGCCTTACCGCTTGGCTACGCCCCAATCGCGACCGGCGGGCCGCAACATAAGGCGAAGCCGAGGCGTGGGCAAGAGGTATAGCGATCTTTCATTCACTGATGACCGCCACGCAATTAACCGGTTGCTAAAGCTATTCGGCTACAAACTTCTTTCCTTGCATACGTTAGGATAGATTTTGCATGACCGGTAAAAGAGCAGAAAACGACAAGCCCCTTCCCGACGGCCGGCGTGCAATTGGCAACCCTGAAGGTGTCGTACATGGAAAAACCGCCGAAGAGCGACTGTCCAGAAGCGAGTCCCTTCTAAGGCAGGCGCAGAGAATTGCACGGCTCGGCCACTGGCGATGGTCCCACGAAGAGAATTGCCTGAAAGACTGGTCGGATGAATTCGCGGCGATCATCGGGGTCGCGCCGGACGAGTTGGACCCGTCGCGAGAAGCCGAAACGGAACGCACACATCCCGCGGACCGGGATCGTCTGCAGAAGCTTT
>JAOUMF010000409.1 GCA_029881615.1 Alphaproteobacteria bacterium
GCATCGTCATCGCCATGCTGGCACGGCTTAACCCGCTGGGTGTGGTACCGGCGGCGCTGTTCTTCGCGGTCGTCGTCACCGGCGCGGAATCCATGTCGCGGTCGACCGGCGTGCCGGTCTTCCTGGCCGAGGTGATTCAGGGCGCGGCCTTGCTGACGATGCTGATCGCCCTGTTGTTCACCACTTACCGAATCCGGATCGCGCGCCATGGATGAAATTTACGGCCAGATTTTCCAGATCGGCTTTTTCGCGGCGATGATCCGCATCGCCACCCCGCTGATTTTCGCCACCATGGGCGAGCTGTTCGCCGAACGCGCCGGTGTCCTGAACCTGGGGATCGAGGGCATCATGCTGCTGTCGGCGATGGCTGGCTTCTCGGCCGCTTATTATAGCGGTAGCCTGTGGCTTGGCGTCGCCGTGGCCATGGCGACCGGGGTCCTGTCGGGCATGCTGATGGGGTTGCTGACGGTCACGCTGGGGCTCAGCCAGCATGTCTCGGGCATCGGGGTTACGCTGCTGAATTCGGGGCTGGCCTTCTTTCTGTACCGGCTGATCTTCGGCCAGCCGTCGATGCCGCCCAATATCGTTGCCTTCCAACCGGTCGCCATCCCGCTGCTGTCGGATATCCCCGTAATCGGCCAGATTCTGTTCAACCATCATGCGCTGGTCTATGTGGCCTTCATTCTGGTGCCGCTGGCCGCCTTCATCCTGTTCCGCACCCCCTGGGGCCTGAATCTGCGCACCGTGGGCGAAAACCCCCATGCGGCCGACGGGGCCGGAGTCAGCGTCGCGGCGACGCGTTATCAGGCCCTGATGCTGTCGGGCGCGCTGATGGGCGTGGCCGGTGCCTTCCTGTCCATGGCGCAGTTCAACGCCTTTACCTTCGGTGTGATCTCGGGTCGCGGCTGGGTATGCATCGCGTTGGTGGTGTTCGGGCAATGGAGCCCGTGGCGCGCCGCCGGCGGCGCCATGCTGTTCGCGCTGATCGACGCGTTGCAGCTTCGTCTGCAAGCCAGCAGCGCAATCGATGTGCCCTATCAGGTCTTCCTGATGATGCCGTTCGTGCTTACCATTGTCGGCATGGCCCTGGTGTCGCGCAACGCGCGCGCGCCGGCGGCGCTGTTAACGCCATTCCGCAAGGAGGAACGGTAATGCTCGACCTGATCGTCCGTAACGCCAACCTGCCCGATGGAAGCAAGGGGCAGGACATCGCGATCAAGGACGGCGGGATCGCCGAGATCGCCCCCGCCATCAAGGGTGAGGCGGCGCGCGAGATCGACGCCACCGGGCGGCTGGTCACGCCGCCCTTCGTCGATAGCCATTTCCATATGGATTCCACCCTGTCGCTGGGCCAGCCGCGCCTCAACGAAAGCGGCACCCTGCTGGAGGGCATCGCCCTGTGGGGTGAGCTGAAACCGCACCTCACCGTCGAGGCGATCAAGCAGCGGGCGCTGGAGCTGTGCCAGTGGTCGATCGCCCGGGGCACGCTGGCGATCCGCAGCCATGTGGATATCTGCGACGACCGCCTGCTGGCGGTATCGGCGCTGCTGGAAGTACGCGAGGAGGTCAAACCCTGGATCGACCTGCAGCTCGTCGCCTTCCCCCAGGACGGCTATCTGCGCAGCCCGACGGCTGTCGATAATCTGAAACGCGCGCTCGACATGGGCGTGGACGTGGTCGGCGGCATCCCCCACTTCGAACGGACGATGAGCGACGGCGCGGCCTCGGTAAAAGCCCTATGCGAAATCGCCGCCGAACGCGGCCTGCGGATCGACATGCATTGCGACGAGAGTGACGACCCGCTGTCGCGCCATGTGGAGACGCTGGCGGCCGAGACCAGGCGGCTGGGGCTGGAGGGGCGCGTCACCGGCTCGCACCTGACCTCGATGCATTCCATGGACAATTACTATGTCAGCAAGCTGATCCCGTTGATCGCCGAGGCCGGACTGCATGCGGTGCCGAACCCGCTGATCAACATCACCCTGCAGGGCCGCCACGATACCTATCCCAAGCGGCGCGGCATGACCCGGGTGAAGGAGCTGATGGCAGCCGGGGTGAATGTGGCCTTTGGCCATGACTGCATCATGGACCCCTGGTACAGCCTGGGGTCCCACGACATGCTGGAAGTCGCCAGCATGGGGCTTCATGTGGCCCAGATGACCGGCGTCGCCGAAATGTGCAGCGCCTTCGACGCGGTCACCGCCAACGGCGCGTCGGTCATGGGGCTCGACAACTACGGCCTGGAGCCCGGCTGCAATGCCGATTTTGTCATCCTGCAAGCCGCCGACCCGATCGAGGCCCTGCGCCTGAAACCCGCGCGTCTGTTCGTGGTGCGCCGCGGCCGCATCATCGCCGAAACCCCGCCGGTCGAAAGCCGCCTGACCCTGGGCGAAGAGAGGGCATCGGTGGATTTCTCACGCCCGATACTGTAAGGCCCGCCGCCGACATGCGGATCAATCCCATGCAAAGGGGTTTTCCGCGGGTTTCAGGGGCGCTGGAGAGGCGAAAATGAACCAAAATCCGATTTATTTTGGTATTTTTGTTATGGGAATTCCTGCGCATCCGCAATGGCTGCGGTTTCCAACAGGATCGAACGGCGGGCCATTGCCGTGCCGCCCTGCCCCGCGCTAACCAGCCTTCGCCTGTCCGACCTCCGCGCGCGCCAGCGAGACAACCAGCAACAACGCGCCCCAGGCATAGAGCGAGCCTACCGTTGCCTTGATCACCGCCTCGAGATCCGGCCAGACAAGCGGCAGTTCGATATAGAACCAGAACGCCGCCGCCGTCGGCACCGCCATCGTAGCCGCGCCGATGACAATCCCAGCGTTCCAGCGCCGACGCAACAACGCGGGTAAAAGCAACAGCAGATAATGCAGCCAGACCACGGGCGAAACCAATACGGCAACGCCGACCGCGATGGTGCTGACATACTGTACCGGCGCGTCCCGCCGCCAAATCCGGGAAACCGCCCAAAGCAGCACCAGCGCCGCCAGCAAGCCGCCCAGCAGATACGAACCCGCGCGAGTGCCGATCGCAACCACTGTGACACTCGAGAAACCGCCGGAACGCTCGCCAATGTCACTGGCCAGCAAGGCCAGCCATTGCGGATACACCTCAAAGCCGAAGAACAGCACCGGCAGGACACAGGCCACCGCGAAGGCAACCCCTGCGGCGAGCGCCATACGCCAGTAGCCGGCCACGAAAAGCAGCGCCGGCCAGACCAGAAGATTTGGTTTAAGGGCCGCAAGGCAACCGATAACCACGGCCGCCAACATTGGACGTTCCTCTTCCAGCAGGTACCAGACCAGCGCCACACCCGCGAAAAGCAATACATAAATCTGGCCGAGCCGCAGCCCATCC
>JAOUMF010000016.1 GCA_029881615.1 Alphaproteobacteria bacterium
ATGGGCCGCGACATAGAACAGCGCGTTGAAGGCCGTGAACCCCAATATCCCCAGGATCGACACGGCCAGCAGATGCGGCCGCAATACCGGCCAGTCACGCCGCAAATGCCGGTGGGCGAACAGCAGCAGAAGCACCGACACCCCCAGCCAGCGGGCGGTAACCAGCGCCATCGGCGAAATCTCGCCGACCGCCATCCGCCCGAACACGGCATTTCCGCCCCAGCACAAAGCGGTGAACACAAGCAGCAGATAGGCCCGGCCGTTTCCGCCGGCCGGCGCCGCCTGGTTTATACGGACCGTCATCCCCCCACCGGATGCACGAATCCGACGATATCCATCACCTCTTCAAGAATCGGGTGCGTCATCGCGCGGGCGCGTTCGGCGCCGTCGCGCAAGATGGCATCGATATGCTGGGGTTCGGCGACCAGACGCTTCATCTCGTTGCCGATAGGGCCCAGCGACTCGACGCAAAGTTCGCTGAGCATCACCTTGAACTCGGAAAACTGCTTGCCGCCGACTTCCGCCAGAACCTGCTCGACGCTCTTGTCCGACAGCGCGGCGTAGATGCCAACCAGGTTGGCGGCTTCCGGCCGGCCTTCCAGTCCCGCGGTCTCGCTGGGCAAGGCTTCCGGATCGGTCTTGGCCTTGCGAATCTTCTTGGCGATTTCGTCCGGGCCGTCGGTAAAATTGATCCGGCTATATTCGGATACATCGGATTTCGACATTTTCGAGGTGCCGTCACGCAACGACATGACGCGGGTCGCCGCGCCCAGGATCAGCGGCTCGGTAATCGGGAAAAACTCGACGCCGTAATCGCTGTTGAACTTTTGCGCGATATCGCGGGCCAGCTCCAGATGCTGCTTCTGATCCTCGCCGACGGGCACATGGGTGCCCTTGTAGGCCAGGATATCGGCGGCCATCAGGTTGGGATAGGCGTACAGGCCCACCGACGCGTTCTCGCGATGCTTGCCCGCCTTTTCCTTGAACTGGGTCATCCGGTTCAGCCAACCCAGTCGCGCCACGCAATTGAAGATCCAGGCAAGCTGGGCGTGGTCGGGGTTCTGGCTCTGGTTGAAGACGATATTTTTCTTCGGATCGATGCCGGCGGCGATCAGCGCGGCCGTGACCTCGCGGGTGGATTTGCGAAGCTCCTCCGGGTCCTGCCAGACGGTAATGGCGTGCAGATCGACGACGCAATAGATGCATTCATAGTCGTGCTGCAGGCTGACCCAATTGCGGACAGCGCCGAGATAATTGCCGAGATGCAGGTTTCCGGTGGGCTGAATGCCCGAAAAGATCCGGTTCATGGGTGTGGACTCCGTGAACATTGACGATTGCCGGTGATTCCGGCGGCGGCGGGTTTATCGCCGGTCGGCGCGTCCGGGTCAAGCGGCGGGAGGCGGGCCGCGGCGCAGCGCGGAAAGGTCGGACTTTTTCATGGCCCCGGTCAGCAACGCCAGCCCGCCATACGCGGCGCCGCCGGCAATGACGATGGCGGCCAGCGCGGCGATTTTCTGCCACAGCGGCCCGCCCAGCGGTTCGGCGAGGATCAGCGACAGCCACCAGACCGCGACGGCCATGATGGCGGCACAGAACACGATCAGCGGCACACGCTTTTTCAGGCGATCGTCCAGTTGCAGCTGCCCCCGGCGCTGCAGGACATAACCCAGCAGGATCGCGTTGAACCAGTAGGCGATGGAGGTCGCCAGCGCGATGCCCACATGCACGATGAACTGCATCAGCGTTACCGCCAGCACGATATTCAGGAATACCGCGCCCACGCCGATCTTGAACGGCGTCACCGTATCCTCGCGAGAGTAGAATCCCGGCTGGAACGCCTTGATCAGCACGGCCGCCGGCAGCCCCACGGCAAACGCGGCCAGGGCCAGCGCAGTCTGCGGCGTATGTTCGGGCAGGAAGGCGCCGCGTTCGAACACCACGCGGATGATCGGCTCGCCCAGCGCCAGGAAAGCGGCGGCGGCCGGCACGGTCAGGAACAAGGCGAATTCGATGGCGCGGTTCTGGTTATGGGCGGCCGCGGCGTCGTCTCCCGCGCGGAGCTGGCGCGTCATCAGCGGCAGCAGCGCCACGCCAACCGACACGCCGACCACGCCCAGCGGAAACTGGTTGATGCGGTCGGCGAGAAACAGAAAGGTCAGCGATCCCTCGGGCAGCAACGTCGCCAGAAATACATCGATCAGCAGATTGATATGAACCACGCTGGCACCGATCACGCCGGGCAGCATGAGGGTAAACAGCTTGCGCACGCCCGGCGTCAATTTTGGCCATGGCATGCGGGGCACAATATCCAGGCGGCGGCAGGCCAGGGCCAGCCACAGGAACTGCGCCATGCCCGCGATCGCCACGGCCCAGGCCAGCGCATGGCCGGCGGCATCGACCACGCCGCAATGCACCAGCAGCAGCGCCGCGATCAACGCGATGTTCAGCAGGATTGGCGCGGCGGCGGCGGCGGCGAACCGTCCCATGGAATTCATCATGCCGCTGAGCATCGCCGTCAGCACCATGAACATAAGATAAGGGAAAGTGATTCGCGTCAGGGTCACGGTCAGATCGAATTTTTCCGGCTGGCCCGCCCAGCCCCAGGCGAGCGCGATCATGATCCAGGGCATCGCCGCCATCGCCAGCATGGTCAGGAACAGCATCCAGGACGCCATCACCGCCGCGACTTCGCCGGCATAGCGGCGCGCGGCTTCCGGTCCGTCTTCCTGCAGACGCCCGGCAAACAGCGGCACGAAGGCGGCATTGAAGGCGCCCTCGGCGAACATGCGGCGGAAGAAGTTGGGAAACTTGAAGGCGAAGATGAAGGCGTCGGCGATCAGCCCCGGCCCGACGACGCCGGCAAGCAGCATCTCGCGCGCCAGCCCCAGAACCCGGCTTATCATGGTGAACGACCCCAGGGTCGCGATGGATTTCAATAATGCCATGCGCCGAGACATAGCCGATTGATGCGGCGGGAAAAAGGCTATTCGGCGGCGGCCGCGCCGGAAACCGTTTCTTCCTTCGGATTCGCCTTGTCGAGGATCGGCAGCAGGACCTCGCGAATTTGCTTCTGCTTGCCTTCGTGGTCCACCTTCATGCCGAACACGTCGCGCACATAGAACACGTCGACCACGCGCTCGCCATAGGTGGAAATCTTGGCGTTGGAAATCTGCAAACCCAGCTTGGTCAGCGCATAGGTCAGGTCGTAAAGCAGGCCGGGACGGTCGCGGCCATTGACCTCGATCACCGTGTTGCTGCGGCTGGCCGAATTGTCGATCAGCACGCGCGGCGGCACCGAGAAAATCCGCATGCGGCTGGGAATCGCCGGGCCGCCCTCAAGCTCCTTGACCGGGCGCAGCTTGCCCCCAAGGGATTGTTCGATCAGGGCCGCCAGTCGCGCCAGCTTGTCCGGCCGGTCGAACGCCCCGCCGTCGGCATCCTGCACCTGGAAGACATCCAGCGCCATGCCGTCCTTGAAGGTGTTGATACGCGCATCCACGATATTGGCGCCGCTGACCGCCAGCGCGCCGGTGATGCGGCTGAACAGGCCGGGATGGTCGGGGGTATAGACGGTGACCTCGGTGACCGCGTGATAGGAATCGATCCTTGTATCGACGACAAGCGGGTTTTCCGACCTGTCGGCCTCGCGGGCCAGCCGCGCATGGCGCAGCAGGCATTCCTGGTCGAAACTCAGCCAGTAGCGCGGATGCCCGCGCCCCAGATGCGCTTCCAGCACATCTTCGGGCCAGTCGTGAAGGGCATCGCGCAGCGCATCGATAACCCGCCCGGCGCGGGCGTCGCGCACATCGAGAATATCGCCGCCCGACAGCCTTTCCTCGGTCAGATGATAAAGCTCGCGCAGCAGGGATGCCTTCCAGCCGTTCCAGACCTGCGGACCGACCGCCCGAATGTCGGCGGCGGTCAGCACCAGCAGCAAACGCAACCTTTCCGGCGACTGCACCAGCTCGGCGAAATCGGAAATGGATTTGGGATCGTTGAGATCGCGCTTGAAGGCGGTGCGGCTCATCGCCAGATGCTGTTCGACCAGCCAGGCCACGGTTTCGGTCTGCTCAGGCGAAAGCCCCAGCCGCGGGCAGAGCTTGCGCGCAACCTCGGCGCCCAGCTTCGAATGGTCGCCGCCCCGTCCCTTGGCAATATCGTGCAGCATCACGGCGACATACAGAACCTCGCGCGACAGCACGTTCTTGATAATTTCGGTGGCCAGCGGCAGCTCCTCTGGCAGCAGGCCCTTTTCGATGCGGTTGACGATGCCGATGGCAAAGATGGTGTGCTCGTCGGTGGTGTAGACATGATACATGTCGTACTGCATCTGGGCGACGACCCGGCCGAAATCGGGGATGAACTTGCCCAGAACGCCGGCCTCGTTCATCCGGCGCAGCGTCATTTCAGGGTCTTTCGGCGACGTCAGGATATTCATGAATATCCGATTGGCCTCCGGGTCTTCGCGCAGCTTGTTACCAATTCTGTTGAGATTCCGGGTGATCAGATGCAGCGCGTCGGGATGGATATCCACCTCATGGGCCTGGGCCACCGCGAACAGACGCAGCAGATCGACCGGATGATCGCGGAAATGGGTTTTCGACGGCACCGACAGCCGGTCGCCTTCCAGCGGAAAACCGCCGATTTCCTTGCTCATCACCGCGAAACCGGGCAGCCGCAGGCGACGTTTACGCTGATGCCGGGCTTCCAGCGCCGCGCAATAGATGCGGGTCAGGTCGCCGATATCCTTGGCGACCAGGAAATAATGCTTCATGAAACGCTCGACGCCCTTGGCGCCGCCACGGTCGGCATAGCCCATGCGTCGCGCCAGTTCGGGCTGCACATCGAAGGTCAGCCGTTCATCGGGCCGGTCGGTCAGAAAATGCAGATGGCAGCGCAGCGTCCAAAGGAAATCATGCGCCTTGTTGAAGCGTTCGGCCTCGGCCCTGTGCAAGACCTCGCGTTCCACAAGCTCACTGACCTCGTTTACCTGATACAGGTATTTGCCGATCCAGTAGAGCGTCTGCAGGTCGCGCAAGCCCCCCTTGCCATCCTTGATGTTGGGCTCCAGCACATAGCGCGAATCGCCCATGCGGGTATGCCGGGCATCGCGTTCGGCCATCTTGGCCTCGACGAATTCCGGCCCGGTGCCGGCGACGATTTCCTTCAGGAACCGTCGGCGCAGTTCGGCAAAGAGCTGCCTGCTGCCCCAGATGAAGCGCGCCTCCAGAATACCGGTGCGAATGGTCATGTCGGCCTTGGCCTGGCGCACGCATTCGTCGACCGACCGCGTGGCGTGCCCGACCTTCAGCCCCATGTCCCACAACAGATAGAGCATATGCTCGACCACCTGTTCGCTGAAGGCGGTCTTCTTGTAAGGCAGCAGGAACAACAGATCGATGTCCGAATGGGGCGCCAGTTCGCCGCGGCCGTATCCGCCGACCGCGACAATCGACAGATGTTCCGACGAAGTGGGGTTGGACACCCTATAGAAACGGGTGACCGCCACGTCATGCATGACGCGGATGATCTGGTCCATCAGGAAACACAGCCCGGCGGCGGCGGCCGTACCGTCATGGTCACCCTCGAAACGCTTGCGCACCACGGCGCGCCCCTGTTCCAGCGCGCCCTTGTAGATGCCCAACAGCGCGCGCTGGGCGGCAGCATCATTCTTCGCCGCATCGACAATCGAATGCGCCGCCTCGATAACGGCGGCGCGATCGATGATTTCCCGACGATTCTTCAGACTGGCCATGGAAAAGACTTGCGCCAAAGACGCCGGGATTTCAAGCGGCACCTGAAAATTAGAGGTTTTTTAGGCGCGGAGCCTTTAGCGGCGCGCGTCCGCTAAGGCGAGGATTGATGCCGTCAGCAAATAGAAACCACTGGTTACGCGATTGAAAAAAACCTGTCGGCGGGCCGATTTCAGGACAAGGCGGAGCTGACCACCCAGAAGCACATAGCCGGTGTATATCAAAAAGACGATGCCGCTTGCGGTGGGAACCAGCACAGCGAGTTGGGGGGCGGTTGGTGCCTGGGGATCGATCGCCTGAGTAAAGACCGCAAGATATGTAAGGGCCGCCTGAGGATTGCTTATAGACACCAGAACCCCTCCGCGAAACAAGGGCAGACGCGCTTCCCGCTTATGGTCCTCGATGGAGACTACTATTGGCGGCTTTCTCCAAAGGGAAAGTCCCAGCCACACGAGATACGCAATGCCAAGCCATTTCAGGAACTGGTAGGCTCCGGAGTAGGCCAACATCAGTGTGCTGAACCCGAACGCGGCAACCATGGAATGTGCAAGGCTGGCGGCTGTTATGCCCAGCGCGGACCACATCCCGCGAGCCACGCCATTATGGGCCGCCGCCGTCGCGCAGGTAACCGAGTTCGGTCCAACGCCAGTGCATGCGACAGCCCATACCGTGACGAACGTAAGCCAGTTTTCAAATGACATCTCGCGCTATCTCCATACGTTGGCGACCGCTGAAGGATAGCGTTTTAAAACATGGAAACGTTTCGATCACGGTCGAGGTATGAAAATCAGGCGGGTAACGGAAACAACCGGTGAAATTCGTTTTCGCCCGTTGCCGAAAATTCTATGACCCGCGTTCCGTTTTGACGGTGGGCCCAGCCGATTTCATAAAACCGGTTCAGCAATGCGGCTCCCAGCGACCCGGCCAGGTGGCTGCGGCGCGCGCTCCAATCCAGGCAGGGTTTGCAAAGCGGGCGGGGCGTTTTGCCGAGAGCGTCAAGGTCTATGCCGAATCCTTCCATGAAGGCGCGGCCATTGTTGGTCAGCGCGAGGCTGTCCTCGCTCGGATCGACCATAGCTCTGGCCAGAAGGCTATCGAGCATTTGCACGCCAAGTTCTCCGGCCAGATGATTGTAACAGGCGCGTGCCTTGCGAAGGGCTGGATCTTTCGGGCCGGTGCGCACGCGCGTGTAACCGCCGCGCGCGGCCAGCGCCATCATACTTTCCAGCAGGCCGCCGACATCGTCATCCGCGAGCGTGAAATATCGGTGCCGCCCCTGCTTGCGCCTGAGGATCAGGCCGCCGCCTTCCAGCCGGGCGAGATGGGAACTGGCCGTTTGAACGGTGATGCCCGCCTCGGCCGCCAATTCACTTGCCGTCAGCGCGCGGCCGCTCATCAGAGCCGTCAGCATGTTCGCGCGGGCGGGGTCGCCAATCAGCGAGCCTATCAATGCGATGTCCGGCCCCTCTTTCATACTTCGATGATAAACGAAACATTAATAATGCACAAGCGCCTATGGTCGCGCGGAAATCGACCGTTATGGAGCCCGCCCCAATGTCCCTGTCCGAAGCCAAACCATCCCTTTACACCGAACTGGCCCTGCTCGGGTTGCTCGCCTTCCTGTGGGGCGCGTCCTATCCCCTCATCAAGATAGCCGTCGCGACCATTCCGCCCTTTTCGTTGATCGCCGCGCGGGTATTCATCGCCGCCATCCTGTTGTCCGCCGTCGCCTGGCGCGGCGGCCACTCGCTCCCGCGCGGAGGAGGTATCTGGGGCGCCCTGCTGTTGCAGGCGTTTTTCAACAGTATCGGCGCATGGACGATACTGGCCTGGGGGCAGCAATATATCGATAGCGGTCTGGCCAGCATTCTCAATTCCACATCCCCGATTTTCGTGTTTCTTTTCACGTTTCTGGTTACGCGCCATGAAGCGGGCGCGCGGCAAAAGCTCATCGGGATGTTTTTCGGCATCGGCGGCGTTTGCCTGATCGTCGGGGTGGATGCCTTGGCGGGCTTGGGGCAACAGGTCGTCGCGCAGCTCGCGGTCCTTCTGGGCGCAGTTCTCTATGCCGGGGCGGCGATCCACGGGCGCAGGTTCAAGACGCTCCCGCCGGTCGTAACGGCGGGCGGCACAATGATCTGGGCCTCCATCTGCCTTATCCCCTTAAGCATGTTTATCGACCGGCCCTGGATTCTCACGCCTTCCGTCACATCCATGCTGGCGACAGTTGCATTGTCGGTATTCTCCACAGCGGGCGCATTATTGATCTACTTCCGTCTCGTCAGAACCCTCGGTTCAATGGGCGTTGCGAGCCAGAGCTATCTTCGACCCGCCATTGCCATCGCTCTGGGGGTGGCCTTTCTCGGCGAGGTTTTCACGCCGGCGATCGGATTGGGGTTGCTGGCCGTCATTATCGGCGTCGCGGCGATCAACGGCCTGTTCCAGAGCATCCGGTTGATAAGATGACGCCAGACGCCGTGGGTTGGATTTTACATTGTATGACGCCGTTTTTCCTGCATTGTGAAGATTGTATCGACAACCCGACAACGGTTAACGCAACCCCCCAAGGAAACGCATGGCCATGGACGCCTCTCTGGATCGACGGTTTCCCTGTGCGGCCGATATTGAACGGGCCGCGCTTCGGCGGATGCCGAAATTCATTCGGGATTATGTTTTTTGCGGCATGGGGCTGGGTGGCGGCGTGCGGCGGAACCGCGAGGCGCTGGACGCGGTCAGGCTGATGCCCCGTTATCTGGCCGACGCCGACAATATCGCCTTCGATACCGAACTGTTCGGTCAGCATTATGACGCTCCCTTCGGGGTGGCGCCGGTCGGCATGGGCGGGTTGGCCTGGCCGCGCGCGGCCGAGAGCCTGGCGTCGGCGGCCAGCCGGCATAATGTGCCCTTCGCCGCCGCAACCTTCACCATGGCGAGCCTGGAATCCTTGCGGGATCACGCGCAATCCTGCGGCTGGTTCCAGTTTTACCGGCCCAACATTCCCGAAATCGAGGAAGACCTTCTGAACCGGGCCAGAACGGCGGGATATGACGTCCTGATCGTGACGGTCGACGTTCCCTCGCCGATGCGCAGGGATCACGATATCCGCAACGGTTTTTCCGTACCGCCGCGATTCGATCTGCGCACCGCATTTGAAATCGCCGCCTGCCCGGCCTGGGCAATGGCGATGGCCGGCTCGGGATTTCCGGTGTTTGAAAATCTCGTTCGATACGTTCCGGCCGGGCTGGGCAGGGACGCGGCCATGGCCTTCCTGTCGGATCTGGTTATCGGCCACATCACTCCGGAAATTCTGAGCGATCTGAGGGCACGCTGGTCGGGCAAGCTGGTCGTGAAGGGCATTCTGGACCCGGATGAGGCTGTACGCTGCCGCGATCTCGGCGCCGATGGCATTATCATTTCCAATCATGGCGGGCGGCAGCTGGAAGCCGCCCCCTGCGCGTCCGAGATGCTGCCGGCGATTCGCGCGGCGGTCGGGACGGATTTTCCGCTGATCGCCGATGGCGGCGTGCGCACCGGCCTGGACATCTGCCGAATGCTGGCGCTGGGCGCGGATTTCGTTCTGATGGGCCGGCCCTTCTACTACGGCGTTGCGGCAATGGGCGAAAAGGGCGCGGACCACATCATGGCGCTGTTCAAGGAAGAGCTGCGTTGCGTCATGGGCCAGTTGGGATGCGCGACCTTGCCCGATCTGAGAGATCGGTTGATCGGCTAGCTTTCTTCCAGCGCCCGAAAATCCTTTTCCAGGCGCTCCGCCGAATATTCGGCATGGGTCAGCCCCAGAGTCTCATAAAAGGCCAGCGCGCCCTGCAATACCGCCCGTGCGATGCTGGCGCCAGCTGGCGCCATGGCGCCAACTTCCGGGGCGAAAGGCGATAGCCCGCCATGCACGATTTGTGAGCGGATTTCGTATATTTTCCTGGCAATATCAAGCCAATCCGCGAGATTCCCGCCCTCGGAATCACGGGCCAGCACCGCCGCACGACGGGTAACGGCGCGCCAGACGTCGGCATGGTCGCCGGGAACCACCGCGCGCTCGATCGCCGTCACGAAGGCCAGAATGCGGGCTGCCCGATAGGTTTCTGTCACACCCTCGCCAAACCACGAGGCGGCTTCGCGGAAACGGTCGGCCAGCGGCCAGTTCAGGGCGGGATCGACGAGGGGGTCCAGGCAGCGGCCGGCGCGGTCCAGCCAGTCGCGGCCGGCCGGTTCATGGGCGCGTTTCAGCCAGCCGGAATTGGGAACCGCCGCCACGCCTTCCGCGCGGACCGGATGCAACCGCCCACCCGAGTCGGCCCACAGCCCCGCGGGCGTGACTGCCGGCAGCCCCCGCGCGCCCGCGCGTCCCAGGTTGCCCGCGGCGTCGGCGCCGGCGAACAGCCGCAGCATATCCAGCGCCCCATCCACCGTCTTGAGGGCACGCTCGCGCGAGATCACCCGGTCGCAACCGCGCACCGTAACCTCCACCGTCCAGTCCCAAGGGGCGAAGTCGCTTTCGAAGAGGGCGGCGAATTCCGGTTCGGCGGTGAAGGAATCCGCATGAATCCGGCGGAAGGATTCGGTGCGCCGAAACATGACCGGGCCCACGGCCAGGCCCACCGGCCCACCACCTTCGAACAGCTGGCAGGGAATGAAATGGGTGCGATCCTCGACATCCACGGCGGCGCGGCGCAAGGCGGCGGCGAGCATGCGGGTCGTCTGGGTCTCGTCGGCCTCGCGTCCCTGATGGATAAAGCGGCCGGCCAGTTCGCTGCCAATCAACCCGGCCATCACATCCGGCGAGATCCGCCCGCGCCCCTCGGGCGACGAGGCCAGGTAACGGTGAGCCATGGAAGACAGGCGGTCCGCCGGCATTTCGCCACCGGCCCGCGCCGCATCGAGAATGACGCGGATATCCGCTACATGCCGTTCGGTCTCATTCATCGCCTTCAGCAATACGTTTCAGACGGTACAGTTCCTCCAGCGCCTCGCGCGGGGTCAAATCGTCCGGGCTGATCGCGGCCAGCGCCTCGTCCACCGGCGACGGCCCGGCGGGCGCGGACGGCGGCGGTGCCTGCGGGGCTACCGCGAACAGCGGCAGATCGTCGGCCAGCTTCGCCACGGCACCCGATTGCTCGCCGGTCTCAAGCGTCTTCAGCACGTCCTCGGCGCGGGTGATCACCGCGTCGGGCAGCCCGGCGAGCCGCGCCACATGAATACCGTAGGACCGGTCGGCGGCGCCGGCCTGAACCTCATGCAGGAAGACCACGTCGCCCTGCCATTCCTTGACCCTCATGCTGTAGGGCTTCATCGCCTCCAGCCGCGAGGTAAGCGCTGTAAGCTCGTGATAATGGGTGGCGAACAAGGCGCGACAGCGATTCGCCTCATGCAGATGCTCGACGCAGGCCCAGGCGATCGACAGTCCGTCGAAGGTGGCGGTGCCGCGGCCGATCTCGTCAAGGATCACCAGCGCGCGCGGCCCGGCCTGGTTCAGGATGGCGGCGGTCTCGACCATCTCCACCATGAAGGTGGAACGCCCGCGCGCCAGATCGTCGGCCGCGCCGACCCGGCTGAACAGCCGGTCGATCACCCCGATATGGGCGGACGCCGCGGGCACGTAACAGCCGGCCTGCGCCAGCACGGCAATCAGGGCGTTCTGGCGCAAGAATGTGCTCTTGCCCGCCATGTTGGGGCCGGTGACCAGCCACAGGCGGTTTTCTTCCGCCAGATCACAATCATTGGCGACGAAGGCATTTTCATGCTGCGCCTCCAGCGCCGCCTCGACCACCGGATGGCGCCCGCCTTCGATATGGAAGGCGCGGGACTCGTCGATGATCGGGCGGCAATAGCGGCGCTCGGCCGCAAGCTCGGCCCCGGCCGCCGCCACATCCAGCCGCGCCAGCGCGGCGGCCATGCGGGCCAGCGGCTCTGCCCGGCTTGTCACCTCGCCAACCAGATCCTCGAACAGCTGCAATTCCACCGCCAGCGCCTTGTCGGCGGCCTCCGATATCGACCGCGCCAGTTCAGCCAGCTCAACCGTCGAATAGCGCACGGCGCCGGCCAGCGTCTGACGATGGATAAACTCCTCGCCCAGCTTGTCGGCATGAAGCGGCGTGACCTCGACGAAATATCCCAGCACATTGTTGTGCCGCGCCTTCAGCGAACCGATCCCGGTTTCCTTGCGGTAGCGGGCCTCCAGATTGGCAATCAGGCGCCGGCTTTCGTCGCGCAGCTGACGCAGCTCGTCCAGCTGCGGCAGGTAACCGGGGGCGATGAAGCCACCGTCGCGGGCCTGTAGCGGCAAGTCCTCGGCCAGCGCGCGGTCCAGCCGGTCGCGCAAGCCCTCGTGATTTCCGAAATCCTCCAGCGCCTCGGCGATTCCCGGCGGCGGCGCCAGCGGCGCCATTTCAGCGCGAATGGCCTCGGTCCGTTTCAGGGTTTCACCGATGGCCGAAAGATCGCGCGGCCCGCCACGCGCCAGCGTCAGGCGCGACAGTGACCGTTCGGCATCGGGGGAACCGCGCAACGTACCGCGCAACGATTCGCGCAGGACCGATTCGTCGAGGAAGAACTGCACCATGTCCAATCGTGCATCGATCATGGCCGGATCGGTCATCGGCGCGGCCAGACGCGCCGCCATCAGCCGCGCGCCACCGCCGGTGACCGTGCGATCGACGACCGAAAGCAGGCTGCCCTTGCGCTCGCCGGTGAGGGTGCGGGCCAGTTCCAGGTTGCGCCGGGTCGCGGCGTCGATTTCCATCACCGCATCGATCGCCAGCCGGCGCGGCGGGTCGAGTCGCGGCAGCTTGCCGACCTGGGTCAGCTCAACA
>JAOUMF010000411.1 GCA_029881615.1 Alphaproteobacteria bacterium
GAAGATCATGATATTGACGGCCAGCGCCTCATAAGGCGCGACCCATGGCAGGATTATCAGGGCGGCAATCGCGGCGGCCACGCGGTGACGGGCGATGGCGCGAACAACATCGGCCAGCCGCTTTCCCGAAACAGGAACAGGTGCGTCAGTCATATCCACCTACTCCATCAGGCCCTTGCGGCCGAACAACCCCTGCGGACGAACCAGCAGCACCAGGGCCATCAGCGCAAACATCGAAGCATCGGCCAATTGCGGGGCCATCAGGGATGTTATGGCCATCACCACCCCAACCATCAACCCGGCAACCACGGCGCCCACTAGCGACCCCATGCCGCCAACCACCGTAACGACAAATGCCTGGACCAGCACCGGTATGCCCATCTCGGGGATGACGCTTTCCATCGGCGCCGAGAGGTAGCCGGCAATGCCGGCCGTGGCCGTGCCAATTCCGAAAACCATCAACCAGACCCTGGAAATATCGATACCGAGAACCTTCACGATTTCGGTGTCGCGCGCACCGGCCCTGATCACCAGACCATAGGAAGTCTTTTCCAGGAACAGCCACAGCGCCCCTACCAGCACCGCCATGGCGGCGATCAGGAACAGCCGGTAGGCCGGAAAATAGCCAATGCCTATATTAACCGCACCCTGCAGGATTTCCGGGGCGTCGAACGGCAGGCCGACCTTGCCGAACATCATCTTGGCGAGATCGATAAAGACAAAAGACAGGCCGAAGGTCAGCAGCAGCGGATAATCAATGCCACGGCCGTAGAGTGGCCGGATCAGGAAACGCTCCACCGCCAGGCCGATCGTGCCCACGCCTACGGGAACGGCAATCAGTCCCAACCAGAAA
Source organism: Alphaproteobacteria bacterium (assembly GCA_029881615.1). Lineage (GTDB taxonomy): Bacteria > Pseudomonadota > Alphaproteobacteria > UBA8366 > JADFVY01 > JADFVY01. The sequence goes on from JAOUMF010000411.1 coordinate 854, forward strand.
CTTCCGGTCTGCATGTAAACGAATACGCCGACATAGGCGCCCACCATATAGAAGGCGCCATGGGCGAAATTCACCACCGTCAGCATGCCAAAGATCAGCGACAGTCCGACCGCCAGCAGCACGAGCACGGAGCCCTGTGCCAGACCGGTAAAAATCTGGAAGGCCCAAAGCTGTGCCGGAATATCCCACGGGTCCAAGGTCGTGCCCCCGATCTCGCGTGTTAATCAATAAAACCTGCCCCGACCGTAACAGGCCGGGGCAGGAATACATATACGTACAGCCTTACAGGCCGAGTTCACCGCAAGTCCGCAGGACACCCTCGTCACCCTTGTCCACATGCACGACATTGAAGACGTCGTACTTGTTCTTGACCTCGGCCTGGGCTTTGGACTCGATAATGAACACCGGCTGTACCGATTGATGATCGCAGGTACGGAAATACTGCTCGCCCTTGTATTTATTGTACTTCAGACTTTCCAGCGCCGCGATGACCTTGTCGGTATCGGTGGATCCTGCCTTCTTCACACCGGCCAGCAACGCACCTACACCGGCATATCCGTACGCGCCATAATCGGACGGCGGACGACCTTCGTTGCCCTTGCGATAAGTGTCATTGAACGCCTTGGCCGACGGAATGCTGTTTTCAAGCTCCCAATAATAGTTGGAACCGCCAATCACGCCGTCATAGGCGGCACCGCCAGCGAGGCGCTGATTATACAGCAGAACCGGGGCGACCAGCTGCATGCTGTTCTTGAAACCGAACGCGGTCGCCTGCTTGATCGAGTTCAACTGATCGTACCCGAAGTTACAGATGCACAGCACGTCGGGCTTGGCGGCCAATATTTGCGGCAGGAAGGCCGAAAAATCCTTGGACGCGATGGGATGCTTGACCTCGGCCACAACCTCGATGCCGTGTTTTTCACCCTCGCGCTTGAAACCGCGTACCAGCTCGTGGCCGAAAGCGTAATCGGCCAGCAGGAACGCCACCCGCTTGCCCTTCTTCGGGAACACATAACGACCGACGGCGCCCGCGGTCATATGCGGGTTCATCGCCTCATGGAAGGTGGTCTTCGCGAAATCGCTGGACTCGTTGATCTTGTCCGACTGGCTGATCGACATGTACAGCACGCCGCGCGCCTTGGCGACTTCGTTCACCGCCAGCTGCACCGAGGCCGAAAGAGAACCGCAGATGAAGTTCACCTTGTCCTTTTCGATCAGTTCCTGCGTGCGGATCGCCGCCTCGCCGGGTTTCAGCTTGTCGTCGCGGACCAGCAATTCGGCCATGCGGCCACCCAGGCCACCCGCGGCGTTGAATTCATCGACCGCGATCTGGGCGCAACGCGCCTGTTCCTTGGCTTCCGACCCGTAGGGGCCGGTCAGCGGCACGGGAAAGCCGATCTTGATGCTATCGCCCGCGCCCCGCGCGATGTTGAACATGAACGGCGAAACCGCCACCGCCGCCGCGCCCGCGGCGGCCGTCTTAAGCACCGTACGCCGGGATGCCCCGGATTTGTTCATATCTATCTGCCCGTTCTTACTGCTCATATTTCTTCCTCCCGTTTTTTGCTGTTCGGTTTATCCGGACCAGGCTGGACCGGAATGCTTTCACCTGCCTCAAAGCTTGCCCAAGGCCATCAAAATCCGTTCCGGCGTCGCCGGTATTGCGTTCACCTTTGCCCCCAGCGGCGCCAGCGCATCGTTGATTGCGTTCGCCACCGCCGCCGGTGCCCCGGCCGTGCCGGCCTCGCCCGCGCCCTTGGCGCCCAGCGCGGATTCGGCCGTCGGCGTCGCCACATGGCCGATCTCGATATCCGGCATTTCAGCCGCCATCGGGACCAGATAGTCCGCCATCGTTGCGTTCAACATCTGTCCCTGATCGTCATATTCGCATTTTTCAAACAGCGCCGCCCCGATCCCCTGGACCACGCCGCCCCTGATCTGGTCGTCGACAAGCTGCGGGTTGATAACCGTACCGCAATCCTCGACCACCCAGTATTTCAGCAGCTTCACGAATCCGGTCTCGACGTCCACCTCCAGCCAGCAGGCCTGAATGCCATTGGTGAAGGCAAAGGGATACTGGCGCGGCGAATAATGCCGGGTCGCCATCAGTTCGGGCGATATACCGTCGGGCAGTTCATTGCCGCGGTAGTAAACCGTCTTGGCCAGATCCGAGAGCGTAATACGTTCGGCGCCGCTATCGGCGTCGACTACCTTGCCCGCGCGGATATCCAGTTTCGCCGCATCGGCCTGCAGCATGGCGGCCGCGACATCGAGAATATTGGACCGCAAGGCCCGGCCCGATTGCAGCGCCGCCTCGCCCGCGATACCGGCCCCGCGCGAAGCCCAGGTGCCGCCGCCATAGGGCGTCGTTTCGGTATCGCCGGTAACCACGCGGACCTTTTCCATGGCCACGCCGACCGAACTCGCCACGATCTGGGCGATCATCGTTTCGGTGCCTTGCCCCTGTTCGGTGACCCCGGTC
>JAOUMF010000410.1 GCA_029881615.1 Alphaproteobacteria bacterium
TAGCGCCGGAAACGCATTACTCGCGCGAAACGATCAAAGGATATTCTCCAGGGCCGTGACGAGGCGATCGACATCCCGGCCGCTATTGTAATGGACCACGGAAACCCGAACGACCCCATTTTGCGGGCGCGCACCGATGGCATCGATACAGCGCGCGGCATAGAAATCATCGGCGAAAGCGCCAATCCCGGCGGCCCGCAACTTCTCGGCGATCTCCCGCGAATCGCGGCCCTCGACAAGGAAGGCGAACACACCGACACGTTCGCGCCGCGCCGCCGCACCCTGTCCGACAACCCGGACCGACGGCTTCGACGCCAGGTAATCGCCGATCCGCCCGGCCAGCGCCGTTTCATGCGCGGCAATCAGGCGGAACATATTATCCAGCCGCTCGGGCTGGGCGAGGTTGGCGCCAGGGAAATGATGTTCATGCAGGGCGTCGAAATATTCGGCGATACCACCAGCGGCCGCCGTCAGCTCATGATTAGGCCCGCCGGGGCAGAGGCTACGCTGATAATCGCCCTCGTCAGGCACGAAATAGTGATTCTGGTTGGCGGTTTTCGCCAACGCCTCGCGCTTGCCGTAAAGCACACCCAGATGCGGCCCGAAAATCTTGTAGGGGCTGTAGAGATAGAAATCGACATCCAGATCCTTCACATCCACCCGCCGGTGCGGCGTATAGGCCACCCCGTCGACGCAGGCCATCGCGCCGGCCGCATGAATTCGTTTCACGATCGCCTTCACGTCATGGATCATGCCCACGATGTTCGAACAATGGGTAAAACAGACCAGCCTGGTCCGATCGTTCAACAGCGGTTCCAGGTCTTCCAGTTCCAGATCGTCGGTCTCGCGGTTCATCTTCCATTCGCGCACGACGACACCCAGGGCCGCCAGCCGGCGCCAGGCGCCATTATTGGCCTCGTGATCCTGGTTGGTGACGATGATCTCGTCGCCCGGCGCCAAAAGTGGCGCCAACGCATGGGACAGGACATAGACATTACTTGTGGTCGAGGGGCCAACGACGATCTCGTCCGGGTCGGCGTTGATAAGCGCGGCCAGCGCGGCGCGGCCCTCGTCGATCATCGTCTGCGCGGCATCGGAAGCCGGGTATCCTTCCCCGGGCTGCACCTGGCAATGGCTGGCATATCGGTTCAGGCGGTCGATCACCTGGCGCGGCACCAGTGTACCGCCCGCGTTTTCCATGAGCACCCAGTCGCCGGCGAGTTCGGAAAAATGATCGCGGCAAAATTCAACGTCTAGCGTAATATCCTTGGTCAATTCATTCTCGCTTGCAAATTATCGCTGTCATCAACAACAGAGCTGGAGGGAAAACAGATCGTTGCAACGGTTCCCTCGCCCAACACGCTTTCCAGCGTGAAGTCGCCACCATGCAGTTCGGCGATGCGTTTGACCAGAGGCAATCCCAGACCGGTTCCTTCTTTTGTCTTACCGAGATCCGTTTGCTCGAACGGAAGCAAAATGCGGGGAATATCGTCGGGCGGAATTCCCGGGCCCTGATCGGCAATCGACAGGGTCACGGTTCCGTTTTCAAGCTGGCGCGCGCTCAGGAAAATCCGGCCGCCATCGGGGGAGAATTTTATCGCGTTGGATAAGAGATTCAAAACCATCTGCCGAACCAGTCTGTGATCGGCGTACAGCATCGGCAGATCGTCCGGAACATCGATTTTGATCACCACGCCGCCGGCCTCCGCCTGTTTTCTGACCAGCGTCATGCAACGTTCGATCTGTTCGGACAGATCCATTACTTCCGGCCTTACCTCGAATATTCCGGCCTCGACAGTCGATAGATCCAGCAGGTCGTTGATCAGGGTCAACAGATGTTCGCCGGAATGCTGGATGTCCTGGACATATTCCGCCTGCTTGGCGTTCAGCGGGCCCGCGACTCCCGACCTCAGCGCCCCCGAAAATCCCAGCACGGCGTTCATCGGCGTGCGCAACTCATGGCTCATATTGGCGAGAAAATCCGATTTCGCGGAGCTGGCCTCCAGCGCGGCGTCACGGGCGACGCGGGCGTCATGTTCGGCTTTATGACGCCGGGTAACCTCGGTCTGAAGCTGCTCGTTGACGATTTGCAGGCGCTCGTTAGTGCGAATCGCCTCGGTCGTCGTCCTGGATACCTCAAGGGTTTTCTTGATCAGAAAATACAGCGACAGCACCACCATCACCGCGAGCGTGTAATGAAGCCGATCGCCCGCCCGCAGAAAGCTGACCGTCAGCAGCGCCATACAGGTAACCCCCATTCCAATGGAATAGGCGGGCATCGTCGTATAGCCGATGAAGGTAATGCTGACGCCGGTTATCAGCACGATATAGATCATCAGTTCGGAAGCCACGTCCCCTTGGGCGGGAAGCAAAAAAGCGCCGGCGCCCAACATCAATCCCGTGGCCACGCCCAGCGATATCCGCACCCTGACCCAGGCTTTGGCGTTCTCCCAGGTCAGCTTGGCATGGCGGTACCGCTGTTCCACAATAGCCATGCCGACCGTGACCAAGGCGAACAGAGCCGCCCAGACGCCAATGTCCCAAAGCGGCACATCCGCGTAATACAGGCTCAACCCCACGAAAAATATGGCGATGGAAGATCGAACCTGCGTGCCGACGGCATGCTGGAAAAACACCCGCACGCGTTCAAGATAGACGCGTTGCTCTATATCCAGCCGTTGGTCCCGTTCCACCGATAATCCCTCTTGTCGGCAACCCAGTATGAAAAGACGCGCGTTGTATCGCGACGCGGGCGGGATTTCATCACGATCCCTTTTGTACTCGGCAGAATAACGGATGGATGTTAACGCATCGTATTCAAACTATCACAAATACAGTATGTCCGATCCGCTTCATCGCGATGGCCGTTATTGCCGGGGCGCGGCCTCTGGCCTATCTTCGCATCCGGCAATCAGGCAACAGCAGAGAAACACCCCATGCCCCGCATAACCGAAGACATCGCCCTCGCCAGCCCCAGCCCGGGGACGCGGCGCAGCCTCAAGGTCCATCGCTATGGCGTGCCCGGCGCGCGGCCCAGGGCCTATTTCCATGCCGCGCTGCATGCCGACGAATGGCCGGGACTGCTTACGCTCAACCATCTGATCGGCCTGCTGGACGCCGCCGACGCCGAGGGACGGATCGCGGGCGAAATCGTGCTGTTGCCCTATGCCAACCCGATCGGCCTGGGCCAGCATGTGCACGGCGTCAATACAGGGCGGTTTTCCGCCGATGGCGGGGGCAATTTCAATCGCCACTGGCCCGACCTGACCGACGCCGCGATGGAAAGACTGGACGGCAAGATGGGCAACGACCCCGCCGCCAACGCCGAACTGGTG
>JAOUMF010000412.1 GCA_029881615.1 Alphaproteobacteria bacterium
CGAGGTGAAGGCGGTGTACCAGAAAATCTGCTGCGCAACATTGCCCGTGGAGAGGGCCGGCAGCGACTGATAGAAGTCATAGCTGGCGGCGCCCGGAGGAGCGTATTTGCGAAGCCATTCGTCCCATTTGCGGATGGCGTAAACCGCCGCGGGAGCGTTTGCCGCGCCGCCGCGTGTCACCGAGGCGCCGACCGGGTTACAGCTTCCCTTTTCCATCCGGATGCCCCATTCATCGACGGGAACGCCGTTCGGAAGGCCCTTGCTGCCGGCGCCGGCCATGGATAGCCATGCGTCGGTCATGCGCCAGCCCAGGTCGGGCGCGCGCTTGCCGTAATCCATATGGCCATAGACGCGAACGCCGTCTATTTCCTTGACTTCGACCGAGAAGAATTCGGCGATGTCTTCGTAAGCCGACCAGTTCACCGGAACGCCCAGCTCATAGCCGTATTTAGCCTTGAACGCTTTCTTGAGTTCCGGCCGCTGGAACCAGTCATAGCGGAACCAGTACAGGTTCGCGAACTGCTGGTCGGGAAGCTGGTAAAGCTTGCCATCGGGACCAGTGGTGAACGACTTGCCCATGAAGTCGTCTATGTCCAGCGTCGGCAAAGTGGCATCCTTACCCTCGCCGGCCATCCAGTCGGTCAGGTTTACCGCCAGCTGCAGACGCGAATGAGTGCCGATCAGATCGGAGTCATTGATATAGGCATCGTAGAGGTTGCGATTGGTCTGCATCTGCGTCTGTACAGCCTGGACGACTTCGCCCTCGCCGAGCAGCTGATGGTTGACCTTGATGCCTGTGATTTCCTCGAACGCCTTGGTCAGGGTCTTCGATTCATACTCGTGCGTCGGGATGGTTTCCGACAATACGTTGATCTCCATGCCCTTGAAGGGTTCGGCGGCCTTGATGAACCACTCCATCTCCTTCATCTGGTCGGCCTTGGAGAGGGTGGAGGGCTGGAATTCGGAATCGACCCATTTCTTGGCCGCCTCCGTTCCGGCAAAACTACTACCGGCAAACGACAGTAGCGCCGCGCCAGCGACGGCGGCCATCAATCTCGTCTTCATTGGAATGTCTCCCGTTGTTTGAAGCCGTATAGAATATCATCCGAAAAAAAGCGAAGGTCAATCGAAAATAATTAACCTTAATGAGGGCTTGGCCATTTTCGAATAAATGCGATAATTGGTATGAAATTAGGGGGTGGGATAACACATGAAAGAACCAATAGCGCCGCGCCAAGCCGACATCCTTGAGTTGGCGAGAAAATCAAGACGGATACTGGTCGACAATCTGGCTGAGCATTTCGATGTCACGCCACAGACCATTCGCAAGGACCTTAACGAATTGTGCGATCGCGGTTTTTTGCAGCGCGTGCATGGCGGAGCCGTTCTGTCATCGGGAGTCGCCAATTTCGGATACGAAGCGCGGCGAGAACTGGCCTCCGAGGAAAAACACAGGATAGGCGTTAAGGCAGCATCGCTTGTTCCCGACAATTGTTCGCTGCTGATCAATATCGGGACGACGACGGAACAGGTGGCCATGGCACTGCAGGGCAAGCACGGTATTCTTGCGATCACCAACAACATTAATGTTGTCAACATCCTTGGGCGAAACCCGGAGATTGATGTAATCGTAGCCGGCGGAATTGTGAGGCGTGCCGATGGCGGTGTTGTTGGTGAGGCCGCTGTAGATTTCATTCGGCAGTTCAAGGTCGACTTTGCGGTAATCGGAACCTCGGCGATCGACAAGGACGGCTCCCTGCTGGACTATGATTATAGGGAAGTGAAAGTGGCGCAAGCGATCATTGAAAACTCCCGCCATACGATTCTGGTTGCCGACAGCATGAAGTATGAGCGCGCCGCCCCGGTTCGTATTGGCCATATTTCCCAGATGGAAAGCTTCGTCACCGACAGCGCGCCGCCGGAAGATCTTGCCCGAATTTGCCGCGAGAACGACGTTCAGGTCGAAATTGCAGACTCACTGTGAGTTTTCGATTGACGTTCAAAGGTTTTCGATTACGTTCGTTTTGTTTTCGAGTGAATTCAGCCTGATATGCGATGTAACCGGAGAGCAAGGTGAGCGGAAAGCCCTATGACATTGCCATTATCGGTGGTGGCGTCAATGGCTGCGGCATTGCGCGCGATGCAGCCGGGCGCGGGCTTTCCGTTTTCCTGGCTGAACGCGACGATCTGGCTTGCGGCACATCGTCGGCCTCGACGAAATTGATTCATGGTGGCCTGCGTTATCTGGAATATTACGAGTTTCGGCTGGTTCGCGAGGCACTGACAGAGCGTGAGGTGTTGCTATCGGCAGCCCCCCATATCATCCGGCCTATGCGTTTTGTGCTGCCCCATCTTGCGGGGTTGCGGCCGGCCTGGCTTATCCGTCTGGGGCTGTTCCTCTATGACCATCTGGGTGGACGCAAAATCTTGCCGTCCTGCCGGTCGATCGATCTGCGCCGCGATCCTGCGGGACGCCCACTGAAACCGGGCTTCGGCAAGGCGTTCGAATATTCCGATTGCTGGGTCGACGATGCGCGTCTGGTGGTGTTGAACGCGGTTGACGCCGCGCGGCGCGGGGCGGATATAGCGACGCGTAGCGAGGTTCTGCAGGCGCGTCGGGAGGCCGGTTTTTGGGTGCTCGAATTGGAAGACCGGGCCACCGGGCAACGTAATAGCGTCACTGCGCGCCAGCTTGTCAACGCGGCCGGGCCATGGATCGCCGATGTGATATCGCATCGAATTGTCTCGGATGCGCGTGCCCATACCCGCCTCGTCAAGGGCAGCCATATCGTCGTGCCGCGGATATTCGATCATGATCGCGCCTACATTTTCCAGAACCGGGACCAGCGCATAATCTTCGCGATTCCCTATGAAGGGGACTTCACCCTTATTGGCACCACCGATGTCGATTTTCAGGGTGACCCGGCGGACGCCACGGCGTCGGGTGACGAAATCACCTATTTGTGTCGGGCCGCCAGCGAGTATTTCGAAAAACCTGTGGCGACTGCCGACGTGGTCTGGACCTATTCCGGTGTCCGCCCGCTTTATGACGACGGCAGCAGCGCAGCGCAGGAAGCTACCCGGGATTATGTGCTGGAACTGGACGGGGAAGACGGGGAGCCGGCACTGGTCAACATATTCGGCGGCAAGATCACGACATACAGGCGCCTGGCCGAAGACGTGCTGGCGAAACTCGCGCCCTGGCTGCCGGATGCCGGAAAGCCCTGGACCCGGAAAGGGGCCCTGCCGGGAGGCGATTTCCCGGTCGATGGATTTGAGGGATTGACCCAAAAACTGGCCGCCATCCACGCCGGTGTTGATC
>JAOUMF010000413.1 GCA_029881615.1 Alphaproteobacteria bacterium
CCCGGAAATTTGTCGAAGAGGGTGCCCGTGTCATGATCGCCGACATCAGCGACGATGCTGGCGCCAAGGTTGCGGAATCGCTGGGCGAAGCGGCCCGTTTCGTCCATATGGATGTCAGCCGCGACGCCGATATGGCGTCCGGCATCAAGGCGGCTGTCGATTCCTTCGGACGGCTGGACATTCTGGTGAATAATGCGGGCTATACGCACCGCAATGCGCCGATGCTGGAGGTGACGGAAGAGGAATTCGACCGGATTTTCGCGGTCAACGTGAAATCTGTTTATCTGGGTGCGCGCCATGCCGTGCCGCTGTTTCGGGCCCAGGGTGGCGGGGTTATTCTCAATATTGCCTCCACCGCGGGCTTGCGGCCGCGCCCTGGTCTGACCTGGTACAATGGATCGAAAGGCGCGGTTATCACCCTGACCAAATCCATGGCGGTCGAACTGGCGCCGGATGCGATTCGCGTTTGCGCCCTTAATCCGGTCGCCGGCGAAACCGGGATGCTGCATTTATTTATGGGCGAAGACACGCCGGAGCGCCGCGCGCTGTTTCAGTCGTCGATCCCGCTCGGCCGATTCAGCCAGCCGCGCGATATCGCCAATGCCGCGCTGTTCCTTTGTTCCGACGAAGCCGAGTTCCTGACAGGCGTTTGCATGGAGGTCGATGGCGGGCGTTGCATATGAGTGCAACGCATAAAATCCCTTGTATCGTTAACTTTACACAGGGGGTGTTGTGCGCCAGAATGTTAATATGGAAATCGATATTCTGCTTGAAACGGTTAAGGCAAAAATTGTCTGTAGCCAGTGCGGTGGCGAGTCCGACCAGACAGTCGGCTGGCTGAAGAGTCACGATTTGTTCGATTGCCCGACCTGTGGGGAAACCGCGGATCTGACGACGCCGGAATGGAAGGCGAAGGTGCAGAGCTATATCGATGCCTGTACCGGGTTCGACTGACAGGCCTGTTTCACTGAATCTCAACGAAAAACCGCCCGGAATTTCTCCCGGGCGGTTTCGTTTTGACTTGTTATCGCCGTTCTAGTCGCGGTTGCCGAACAGGCGCAGCATGAACAGGAACAGGTTGATGAAGTCGAGATACAGCGTCAACGCGCCCATGATCGACTTTTTGGATTCGAGCTCGGCGCCATCGGCCTCGGAATACATCTGCCGGATCTTCTGGGTGTCGTAAGCGGTCAACCCGACGAAGATCAGCACGCCAATGACCGAAATCGCCCAATGCATCGCACTGCTCTGCAGGAAGATATTCACGATGCTGGCGACGATCAGCCCGATCAGCCCCATGATCAGGAACGAACCGATACCTGAAAGGTCGCGTTTGGTGGTGTAGCCGTACAGGCTCATCCCGGCGAACATCGACGTGGTGATGAAGAACACCCGCGTAATCGATGCGCCTGTGTAGACGATAAAGATATAGGCCAGCGACAGTCCCATCAATGCGCTGAACGCCCAGAATGTCGCCTGCGCGGACGCGGCGCTCATTTTGTTTATGCGGGCGCTCATGAATATCACGAGGCCGAGCGGCGCCAACATTACGACCCACATCAACGGCGTGCCGTAAATAGACGCCATAAGCTGCGGCGACTGCGAGGTCAGATAAGCGATGATGCCGGTGACCGCGAGGCCCGCCGCCATGTAGTTATATACGCGAAGCATATAGGTGCGCAGGCCTTCGTCGATGATGGCGGCGCTCCCGGTAGAATGCGATGCGACTTGCAAGCGCGGATCCAATGCCATGATAGTCCTCTCTCGTTAAATTCCGTGCGAACAACCGAAACTTGCTGTTCTTCCTGTGCCCATATTGGCATACCTTCAGCAGGAATCAATAGGAACCGGACCGGGCTATCGGGCATTTTATCTAAATTGGGATAGGGAAAGTAATATGGAAACAGGTCTTTCGGGTAAGCGGGCCATTGTAACGGCGGGCGCCAATGGCATCGGGCGAGCCATTTCGGAAACTCTCATGGCGGCGGGCGCCCGGGTTCATATCTGCGATGTAGACGAGGCGCAAATCGCCGCCGCGCGCGCGACCCTGCCGGGTCTTGGCGCCACGCTGGCCGACGTTTCGGACGTGGCCGCGGTGGACCGGCTGTTCGACGAGGCGCTGGATGCGATGGGCGGGCTCGATATCCTGGTGAACAATGCCGGCATCGCCGGGCCCGTGGCGCCGGTGGACAAGATCGATCCCGAGGACTGGCGGCGCTGCATCGCGGTCGATCTGGATGGGCCGTTCCTGTGCGCGCGCCGCGCCGTACCGGCGATTCGCGAGGCCGGCGGGGGGTCGATCGTCAATATCTCCTCGACCGCCGGCCTGTTCGGTTTCCCCAACCGCAGCCCCTATGCGGCGGCGAAATGGGGCGTTATCGGGTTCACCAAGACGCTGGCCATGGAGCTGGGGCCGAACGGCATCAGGGTCAATGCGATCTGTCCGGGCAGTGTTTCGGGCCCGCGCATCGATGCGGTGATCGCCGGGGCGGCGAAAGCCGACGGCATCACGGAAGAGGCCATGCGCAACATATGGCTACGCCAGGTGTCAATGCGCACCTTCGTCGAGGCGCAGGACATCGCCAACATGGTGCTGTTCATCTGCTCCGACGCCGGTGCGAAAATCTCTGGTCAGGCGCTGTCGGTCGATGGCCATACCGAGTCGCTGTCGGCCTGAATAAATGGACCACAGAGACACAGAGACACAGAGAGGGCAGCGCTCACGGTAATGCGGCCGCGTTTGTGGATGTGCCCTGTGAAAAGAGATGGGGATAAGGATTCTTGGCAGCCTTTGGTCGCCAAGAATCCTTATCCCCATGTCTCCTTTCCTGAATCTTCGCCACAGGCATGACAACTGTAAAGGCTCCTGAATCTCTCCTCCCTCTATGTCTCTGTGTCTCTGTGTCTCTGTGTCTCTGTGTCTCTGTGGTGAATCAACCTTCAATCGTTTCTTAGCAGCGGGGCGGCTTTCTGGCCCAGGGCGCGCCAGGCGCCCATGACGCCGAAGCCCATGGTGGCCAGCACGCAGATCGCCGTGGTCCAGACCATGGCGGCGGGGGTGAATGACCAGTCCAGATGCATAAGATATTTGGTCACCGCCCAGGCTGCGAGGCTGCCGGCGGCGGCCGCGATCCCGGCTGTCGCCAGTCCCAGCAGCGCGAACTCGATCAGATAGGCGCCCAGCACGTCGCCGCGCGTCGCGCCCAGTGTTTTCAGGATGACGGCATCATAGATGCGTTGCCGGCGGCCCGCCGCGATGGCGCCCGACAGCACCAGGATTCCTGCCGCGATGGCGATTCCCGCGATTGCCTTCATCGC
>JAOUMF010000414.1 GCA_029881615.1 Alphaproteobacteria bacterium
CAGGGATCGACGTGCCGCGCTGCCGCAGATGCGCCAGCCAGTCTTCGCGGTCTCGTTTGCCGGTCAGCAGCGCCCGCGCTTCGTCTGCCGGCGGGCCGCTCCGCATGATTCCGGTCAGCAGGGTTTTGCCGCCCGGCGGTATGAAAGCGAACACATCCTCGGTCTGGGCCTTGGGTAACCCGGAAAACAGCACCGCCAGCGCCAAAGACGTAATGCCAACGTAAATCCATGCAGATTTCATCGCTCGCACTCCTAATTACTCGTTCGGACGCCCAGTGCTCCCGACACCGTTTCAGAATCGCAAGTCTTCCGGCACCTCTTCAATTCGCAGCGGCATGTTGATCGCCGAATACCGCGCGAAAGTTTCGCGCTCCCGCTGACTCATCCCGATCTCGCGGTGGAAAGGCGACTCGAACATCCCCAGCCATCCCCGCACATCGCGGTCCTGCATCAGGTGGCTGGTGAACAGCGAATGACAGAACTGACAGTAATTCCAGGCCAGTTCGCGACCGTCCGGCGGCAAGGCAGCGACCATATCACCCGCCCCCGCCGCCTCATCCAGCGCGCCTTCCATCAGCGGCATGTTCACCGCCAGATAGGCCGCCAGAGTGCGCCGCTCGTTGTCACTCATGGGCTCTTTCCGTGTCGCGAGAAACTCGTTCCATTCATCCTCGTTGCGCCGGGTTCCGGTAAACAGACGCAACTCGGCTGTATCCACGGGGCTGCCGAGCAACTCAATCAATAGCGCCTTTCCGCCCCGGGGCATGAAATCATAGGTCTCCTGCGCCCGTACCTCCGCCAACCCCGGCAGGATCGCCAACGCCGCGGCCAGGATCCAGGGGTGCAGTTTCATTGCGGCTCTCCGTTGCCCCTGGTCTGGTCCCGTAGTGAGAACACCGGGGCGCGAATTTCCCCACCCGCCTGTTCGGCGGGGAAGCCATCGCCACGCAGAAGATCGATCTGTATGACCGTTAAATCGTCATAGAACTGCTCGTGGCAACTCCCGCACACCACTGCCGGTATGTCCTCGACGACCACCAACCGGTCCTCGTGCCAGAAGGCCGAACGGACGAGTTCGTTACGAAGGTCCGTACCGCCGCACAGTTCGCAGGAGTCGGGAAGCTGCCGTTGCGGCAGCGCTCCCGCTCCCTGCGTGGGCGCAATCGGCCCAGCCATCTCAACCGACCATTCTCGTGGCGGCCGCGACGACATGGTCCGCGTTGGGCCGCATCCAGAGAAACATCTCTGGCGAGGCCGGCGGCGGCGCGTCGGGGAAGGCGATGCGTTTATAGCGTGCACCGTCGACATTTTCGGCCACCCGCGCAATGACCTCGGCACCCGGACACAGCGTGTAGTAGGACTGGTCCACGGTGAGCAAATGCTTGGTCTTTTGCACCGACTTGACCAGGGTTTCCGTGTCCATCGGCTTCAGCGACCGCAGATCGATCGCCTCTACCTTCATGCCGCTCTTCTGCAGGGTTTCGGCGGCCTTAAGAACCTCCGGCATGCCGCCGCCGGAACTGACGATGGTGATGTCACTGCCGGCCGTGCGAACCGCCGCCTTGCCCAGCGGGGTTTCATACTGTTCATCCGGTACGTCTTCCACCATGTCACGCAGACCGGCGGGGTACAGATACACCACCGGATTCGGGTCACGGATGGCCGAGACCATCATGCCCTTGGCATCCGTCGGGGTAGACGGGATCACCGTCTTCACGCCCGGGATATGGGCGTAGTAGCTATCGATTTCATAGTCCGAATGCTGCCCCGCGAAGCCCGGCGTCTGCCCCGTCATTTCCAGGATGAAGACTACCGGCATATCGGCTCCCCCACCGGTCATGTGACGAAGCTTGCCGGCGTGGTTCTGGATCATCTGAAAGCACATACCGTTTCCCTGATACGGTATGTAGGTGACCGCAGTCACGCCGGCGAGGCCCGCTCCAAGGGTTGCTCCTGCCATCCACATCTCATCGATGCCGGTGTTGTTTACTCTGATGCGTCCGAACTCTTTCTCGAGATTGATCACCGGTTTGCCCGGGTTGGACGCCACCGGCGGGGTAAGTTCGAACAGCCATATCATGTCCTTGCGCTGGCGCATTTCGTATTGCACCGCTTCGAGGACCGAATACATCCAGCTCTTGCGTGCCATAATACTGTCTCCTTGTCATCCGCGTGGCGGCTAGCCGAATTGCCGGGCAGGAACGCTGCCCTCGACGAAGACGTTCTTGAGACCGTCTTCCGGCTTGCAGAGCGGCTGCTTGTCCGCCCATTCGAAGGCCTCGCTGACCTCCTTCTTGACGGCGGCCTCGATGGCGTCGGCCTTGGGGCCGTCCAGCACACCCCAGTTGATGAGGGTCTTGCGGCAAATGTCGACCGGATCCCGGGCCATCCAGGCCCGCACCTCGCGTTCCGGGCGGAACGAGGAGATCGCGAGCGGATCGTACCCGAAAGCGCCGAGTTCGCCGGCCTTGGCGCCGGGCGCGCCCCAGTGATTATAGTAACGGTAGGTCTTGGCCTCGATCAAAGTTGGCCCTTCGCCGGCCCGCGCCCGCTCCACCGCCTCCTTGGCGGCGTTGTATACCTGCAGCACGTCCTGGCCATCCACCACCTTACCCGGAATCCCGTATGTCCTGGCCGCGTCGGCGATATCCTTCATCGGGCAGGAATAGGAATAGTGGGCATATTGGTGATACAGATTGTTCTCCAGCACATAGATGAACGGCAGTTTGAGCAGGGTCGCGTTGTTCAGCGCGCCGTGGAAAGCCGGCGTGGCGTAGGTGCCGTCGCCGCCGAAGACCACGGAAACCTGCTTGCTGCCCCTGGCCCGAATGCCGAACGCCGAACCGGCCGCCATTACCAGCCCCGGACCAATCATCCCGTCGGCGCCCATGAAGCCAACTGATTTGTCGGCGAGATGCATTTCCGCGGCGTAGCCCTTGTTCAGGCCAGTCGCCCGGAAATCGTTTTCCGCGACCATCTTCTTCAGGTCGACACCCTTGGCCAACGCATGTCCGCTCGGCCGGTGCGAACTGTAGACCAGGTCAATCTCCTCGAAGCGACCCTTGTTGCGCAGCGCCGAGCATACCCCGACGGCAACGGCTTCCTGGCCGGCGTAGAAGTGATTATATCCCCGGTATTTGGGGTCGGTGAGCATCTTGTCCGCTTGCGTTCGCTCATGCCAACGGATGCGGAGAATGCCGGTGAACATTTCCCTCAGCTTGTCGTCGGAAAGATCCTTCGCCCAATAACCAATCTCCCCGTTTGCCCAGGAGAGCTGGCTGCTCAGCGATACCGCCGCGCCGGCGCCGACAACGGCT
>JAOUMF010000415.1 GCA_029881615.1 Alphaproteobacteria bacterium
TCACCCATGCAGGTAACAACGAGGCGAAGGCCGGCGGGCGCACCTATCTGGGCATTCTGCTGTTTACCTCCATCGCTTTCCTGTTGACCGCGGTGATCTGGACCTGGGCCGTCGCCGGGACCTTGGTCTTCACTGCGGGCGGTATTCTGGACGGCAAGGCTTCGCCCGGCGTGGCCACGGCGCTGCTGGTGCTCTATGTTTTCGGGGTCGGCAAGGCGGCGCTGATGCCGTTCCACCGCTGGTTGCCGGCCGCCATGGTGGCCCCGGCGCCGGTCAGCGCGCTGTTGCATGCGGTGGCGGTGGTCAAGGCCGGTGTATTCACCGTGCTGAAGGTTGCGGTATATATCTTCGGCATCGATTTCCTGGCCGGTGTCGCGTCGAGCCGTTGGCTGATGTATGTGGCGGCCGCGACTGTTCTGATCGCCTCGCTGGTCGCCATGCGGCAGGATAACCTGAAGCGGCGACTGGCCTATTCCACCGTCAGTCAGCTTTCCTACATCGTGCTGGCCGCAATGCTGGCGACGCCGCTGGCGATCGTCGGCGGGGCCATGCATATTGCCATGCATGCCTTTGGCAAGATCACGCTGTTTTTCTGCGCCGGCGCTATCGACGTGGCCCTGCACAAGAAGAATATCAGCGATATGGGGGGCATTGGACGCGCCATGCCGATCACCATGGGTGCCTTTCTGATCGCCAGCCTGTCGATCATCGGGCTGCCGCCGCTGGGAGGCCTGTGGAGTAAATGGTACATCGCGCTTGGCGCGTTGCAGGCCGACGAGGTGGCCATGGTGGCCGTACTGATGATCAGTTCTTTGCTGAACGTTGCCTATCTGCTGCCGATCCCGATCCGTGCCTTCTTCGGCAAGCCCGCCGATGGCGCGGAGATTACGGGCCTGAAGGAGGCGCCGTTGCCCAGTGTAATCGCGATCTGCATCACTGCCGCGGGCAGCGTCGCCCTGTTCTTTTTCCCCGAGCCGCTCTACCGGCTGGCCCAGGCAATCCTGGGCAATTAGGAACCGACCGCCATGACAGAAAAACCCCGCTGGCTGGATAATTTCGACAATGTGAAGAAGCTCGTGAAGATCTTCACGGTGCTCTGCGTCGGCTTGTTCGCGGTTGATTTCTTCTATCACCGCCATGTCGAACGCAGTTGGGAGGGTTGGTACGGTTTCTATGCGATCTACGGCTTCGTCGCCTGCGTCGTGCTGGTGCTGGTTGCCACGGAAATGCGCAAGATCGTGATGCGCAAGGAAGATTATTACGATGAGTAACCCGATCCTTCCCGCGCTGATTTTCTTTGTTGGCGCCATCGTCGTCGGGCTGCTGCGCGGCCGCGCGCAGGTGACCGTTGCATTGCTGGTCCCCGTTGCCGGGGCGGCCAACATGCTGCTCAATGTCGAACATGGTCTGTACTGGCAGTTTGGACTGTTCGATTACTCGCTGACCATGATGCGAGTGGATAAGTTGAGCCTGCTGTTCGGTTATCTGTTCCATCTGGCTGCCTTCATCGGCGTGGTATATGCGCTGCATCTGCGCGACACGACCCAGCAAGTCGCGGCGCTGCTCTATGCCGGCGGCGCGCTGGGCGCGGTCTTCGCCGGCGATTTGATCACGCTGTTCGTATTTTGGGAGATTCTGGCGGTTACCTCGGTGTTCCTGATCTGGGCGCGCCGCACCGCGCGCGCGCAGGCCGCGGGCATGCGCTATCTGCTGGTGCAGGTCGCCTCCGGCGTCATCTTGCTGGCCGGCGCGCTGATGTATCTGCATGAGACCGGCTCCATCGGTTTCGAGCGGATGCAGCTCGACGGTGATCTGGGGCCC
Source organism: Alphaproteobacteria bacterium (assembly GCA_029881615.1). Classification (GTDB taxonomy): domain Bacteria; phylum Pseudomonadota; class Alphaproteobacteria; order UBA8366; family JADFVY01; genus JADFVY01. The sequence continues at coordinate 1,822 of JAOUMF010000415.1, forward strand.
TGGTTGATTTTCCTCGCCTTCGGCATCAAATGCGCCTTCCCGCTGCTGCATAACTGGGTCACCGACGCCTATCCCGAGGCCACGCCCACCGGCGCCGTGTTCCTGTCGGCCTTTACCACCAAGGTTGCGGTCTACGCCTTTGCGCGCGCTTTTCCCGGCACCGAATGGCTGATCTATATTGGCGTCGGCATGGCGGCCTTTCCGATCTTCTACGCGGTGATCGAGAACGATCTGCGCCGCGTGCTCTGTTACAGCATGATCAACCAGGTGGGTTTCATGGTGGTCGGCATCGGGCTGGGTACCGATCTGGCTCTGAACGGCGCCGTCAGCCACGCCTTCAACGATGTTATCTTCAAGGGTCTGTTGTTCATGTCGATGGGCGCGGTCCTGCATATGACCGGCAAGATGAACGGCTCGGAACTGGGCGGGCTCTACAAGAGCATGCCGATTACCACCGTGCTGTGTATTGTCGGCGCGGCTTCGATTTCCGCCTTCCCGCTGTTCAGCGGTTTCGTCAGCAAGTCCATGGTGATGGCGGCGGCGTTGCAGGAAGGCTATGACTGGGTCTGGCTGGTGCTGCTGTTCGCCTCGGCCGGGGTATTCCACCATGCCGGCATCAAGATTCCGTTCTTCGCCTTCTTCGCCCACGATTCCGGAATCCGGACCAAGGAACCGCCGGTCAACATGCTGATAGCCATGTTCATTGCTGCCGCGGTCTCCATCTTCAACGGCTCTTACCCCTGGGTGCTGTATAGCCTGCTGCCCTGGTCGGTGGATTACGCGCCCTATACCTGGAGCCATGTAATCACCCAGACGCAGCTGCTGTTCTTCTCGGCGTTGGCCTTTATTTTCCTTAAGTTGACCAACCTCTACCCGCCGGAATTGCCCTCGACCAATATCGACGCCGAGTGGGCCTATCGTAGGCTTCTTCCGCGCATGACCAATGGCGTGATCGCGATGTTTGCGCCGGTCGATCGGGCAATGCGCGGCCTGACGCTGGCCCGCTTTGAACGGTTTGTCCAACGGCTTTATCGCCATTACGGCCCCGATGGGGTCATGGCCCGCACCTGGCCGACCGGCAGCACCGCGCTCTGGGTTGCCATTCTGTTGTCGGTATATCTGCTGCTCAGCTACGTCTGAATCGTCCCCCCTCCGCCGCTGGTCGGTGGAGGGAAATGGACTGCCGGTTTGCCCGATTCCCATTTTGTTTATTGAAAAAATTATATTTTTTCTTGCGCGATTCACGTATGTCACGTTTGCGCAAATAGGTTGACGTATACGTCATGCTGGATATATCATGCCAGCTATGGACGCACCGAACCATAGTAAGCTCTACTCGGTCACCGAACTTGCCGAGGATCTGGGCATTACGCCCCGCACGTTGCGCTTCTATGAAGACAAGAACCTTCTGAATCCGCAACGGGCCGGCAATGCGCGGGTCTATACCCATCGCGACCGGGGGCGAATGATCCTTATCCTGCGCGGCAAGCGGCTG
>JAOUMF010000416.1 GCA_029881615.1 Alphaproteobacteria bacterium
ATATTACGAGTATCGGGGCTGGACCAAGGATGGTGAGCCGACGACACAGACACTGAGCCGACTGGGCCTGGAGTCGAGATGAAGCATGTCGTACTCGGCGGCGGGCCGGCTGGAGTCATAGCGGCGGAAACACTTCGTCGCACCGACCCCGGTTGTTCGGTAACGCTGATCCGTGGCGAGGCGGAACCGCCGTACTCCCGTATGGCGCTGCCTTACCTGTTGGCCGAGAATATAGGCGAGGACGGGACTTACCTGCGTCATGCCCAGGGTCATTACGACTCGCTGGGCATCGAACTGCGGCAGGGACGCGCAACCTCCATCATGCCTAACCAGGGCACTGTGATGCTGGATGACGGTAGCAGCCTTTCCTATGACCGGCTGTTGATCGCTACCGGCTCGCGCCCTGCCCGCCCGCCTGTGCCCGGCATGGATCTGCCCGGGGTGGAAAGCTGTTGGACACTGGAAGACGCCAGACGGATCGCCGCCGGCACAAAATCAAAATCAAGAGTCGTGCTGATGGGGGCAGGCTTCATCGGCTGCATCGTGCTGGAGGCGCTGGCCGCACGAGGCGTGGTGCTTACCGTCGTAGAAATGGAAGACCGGATGCTGCCCCGCATGATGGACGATGCAGGCGCCGCCATGATCAAACGCTGGTGCGAGGCGAAGGGTGTGACAGTGCTGACCAGGACGGCCGTAAAGTCCGTGGAGCAAGCCGGTGACGGACTGAAGCTTGATATTGGGGGAACAATTATCGATGCGGACCTTGTGGTCTGCGCTACCGGTGTGCGGCCCAATATCGAGTTCCTGGACGGTAGCGGCATCGCGACCGACCAGGGAATTCTGGTCGACGACCGCCTGCAGACCAACCTGCCGGGCGTCTATGCCGCCGGCGACGTCGCACAAGGGCCGGATTTCTCGACCGGCGAGCGCATGGTACACGCCATCCAACCAACAGCCAGCGAACATGGCCGGGTCGCCGCCATGAATATGGCGGGCATCGACACACCTTATCGCGGCAGCCTGATCATGAACGTGCTGAGCACGCTGGGGCTGATCACCGCCTCCTACGGGCTATGGCAGGGCGTGAAAGGCGGCGACCAGGCGGTGATACAGGACAAGGAGAACTTTAAGTATCTCCGGCTGGAATTCGACGGCGACATATTGGTTGGCTCGTTGTCGCTGGGCCTGACCCAGCATGTCGGCGTACTGCGCGGCCTGATCCAGACCAAAGCCCCGCTGGGCCCCTGGAAAGATCGCCTGATGCACAACCCGCATCTGATCATGGAGGCCTATCTTGAGTGCGCGCAGGGCCAGAATGTGCGCGCCCATCCGGGAATACCGCGATGAAGGTGACGGTAAAAATGTCGGGCCTGATGGCGAAATTGGTACCCGGCAGCGCGAGCGGGGCCGAGGTCGATTTACTGGAGGGATCGACGATTTCCAGCCTGATGACCAGGCTGGGCCTGCCGGGCAACGAGACCTATCTGGTGATCGTCAACGACTCCACGGTATCCCGCGACAAGCGCACAACATTCAAACTGTCAGAAGGCGACCGAATCGCTATCGTCCCCCCGTTAAAGGGCGGGTAAGACAGCCAGATATTTGGAAAATATCGATTTTCCCTTGCGCTTGCGCAAGAAGGAAAGTGGCGGGAGTGACGGGACTCGAACCCGCGGCCTCTGGCGTGACAGGCCAGCGCTCTAACCAACTGAGCTACACCCCCGTGCTCTCAACGAGGCCCGTCCATGTACTTCACGCCATGGGCGGGTGTCAAGCCGCGTTCTGCCGCTACGGGACGATTTTCGCCTGACGGATTATGGTGGGCGATGACGGGCTCGAACCGCCGACCCTCTCGGTGTAAACGAGATGCTCTTCCAGCTGAGCTAATCGCCCATTCCGTCTATTAAATGATCATAAAAACCAAAAAAGCAACCGGCCATCCGTCTCCGGATGGCCGGCTGTGTATTTTCCGAAGCCTTGGTATTAGTTAACGGCTTCCTTCAGGCCCTTACCGGCCTTGAATTTCGGCTGCTTGGACGCCGGAATCTGGATCGTCGCGCCGGTACGCGGGTTGCGGCCGGTTGACGCCTTCCGATTGGCGACACTGAAAGTGCCAAATCCCACAAGGCGGACTTCATTGCCACCTTTGAGGGATTTCTCGATATTGTCGAAAACAGCGTCCACCGCTTTGGTAGCGTCGGCCTTGGAAAGGCCGGAATCAGCGGCAACGGACGAAATCAGGTCATTCTTATTCACTGCAGAGCCCCCTTCTGGACAGGGAATGATGTATATGAGGTTTAGTCTTCTATGTCTTAGCGACCATAAGAGTTTACTTGTCTTTGGCATCGCTCGTCAACGTCAGAACCGCAGAAAACCAAGGTTTTCCACAAAAAAAAGTACCCGCGGCGAGTGCCGCGGGTACAAAACCGTGCCATTGGTATGCTTCTAATGCGTAATTACGCTCTCCCGGTCGTCCGACTCGCCTTTTCCACTTACCGAGTCGGCCTCGGGATTCCACTCAATAGCCGTCAAGGGCTTGGTAAGCGCATTTTTCAGCACTTCGTCGACGGTCGTCACAGGGATTATCTCCATACCCTGCTTAACATTGTCGGGAATATCCGCCAGGTCCTTCAAATTGTCACTAGGGATAAGTACGGTCTTGATGCCTCCGCGAAGCGCGGCCAACAATTTTTCCTTGAGGCCGCCGATCGGCAGCACGCGACCGCGCAACGTGATCTCGCCCGTCATGGCTATGTCGCGACGAATCGGTATGCGAGTCAAAACCGAGACTATCGAGGTAACCATGGCAACGCCGGCCGACGGACCGTCCTTCGGCGTTGCACCCTCGGGCACATGAACGTGAATATCCGTCTTGGCGAACAATGGCGGCTCAATGCCAAAAGACGGCGCACGGCTCTTCACGTAACTTTCAGCCGCCTGAACCGACTCCTGCATGACATCGCCAAGCTTACCGGTTTTGGCCACCCGGCCCTTGCCCGGTACACTTACCGATTCGATGGTCAGCAACTCGCCGCCGAATTCGGTCCATGCAAGGCCCGTGACAACGCCAATCAGGTCTTCCGACTCCAGTTCGCCATAACGATACTTGCGAACACCGGCATAATCACCGAGATTTTCCGAGGAGACTTTGACGGATTTCTTCTTGTCCTTCTTGTCGCTGAGCAGGATTTCCTTGATCGCCTTGCGTGACAGGGACGCTATTTCACGCTCCAGGTTACGAACGCCGGCCTCTCGCGTGTAATACCGAATCAGGTCGCGCAGGGCTTCCTCGGTCAACGTCCATTCGCC
>JAOUMF010000417.1 GCA_029881615.1 Alphaproteobacteria bacterium
AAAGCCCCCAGCGCCGATGGTACTGCATCTTAAGGTGTGGGAGAGTAGGTCGCCGCCAGGCCTTCCATGGACGAGGAGAAAAGCTGTTCGCAACCTGTTCGACACTGATCCGCACGCCAACGAAAACGACACAACAAAAATCACCCTGACGCGGGGTGGAGCAGCCCGGTAGCTCGTCAGGCTCATAACCTGAAGGTCGTAGGTTCAAATCCTACCCCCGCAACCAGTCAATACAAACGGCCCGGCCCTTAATTAAGGCCGGGCCGTTTTTTGTTGCTTGGAAGCATGTGGCGGGATCGGGATCGCGCGGAAATCGTTGCCGTCCGTTATGCGTCGGCCAGGCTTTCGGCAAGTTTTTCGCCGTTCCGGATGCAATCGCCAACCGCGATGCCGTCCCGCCAGCTGGCGCGGATATGCAGGCCGGGCAACGCCTTCAGCTGTTCGTCGATGCCGGCAATGCGGTCGAGATGCCCGATGGTGTATTGCGGGTAGGGCGCCACACGGGATTTCGCCTGTGTCTGGTCCTGAAATTCAGGTAAAAGGTACGGTTAAACAGGTCAAATCAACAAGTTAAATCGCAACAATTGAAGCTGCGGATCACGGTAACGCGCCGGCGGGCCCGCAATGTCCGCGCAGCCCTGGCCGACAGCCTCAATGGTCTGTGTCCCCTTTCGAGAAAAAATCTGCGCTTGGCTGCGAGAATAGCGCGCCACGCCAAATTCACCAAAGATGGAACTTGTACCGAACGGTCGCAGGTCCAAACTCCGGGCCCGCAACCAGCGAGAATTGGTGCTCTAAGTTTCGATCTGATCTGGGGCACGGTTTGAACCTGTAACCTTTGGATTACGAACCTCAGGCCGGGACGATTTGTTGTTGTTCCTGTTGTTATCTGGCCGGAGCGATATGATTAGCGAGGAATTCTGCGGCGGCAATCTTGAAACGCTTTTAGCGACAATGACAACCGGTTCAGTCCTGGGCGAAGGTTGCCTTGAGGTGGCGAGAAAGGAATTCCGTCACCCCGGCCCGGTTCAAATGATCGGTGTCGAAATAGAAACGCGGTTCGTTCACGGCCAGGGAGAAATCGTGGAACGGAACCTGTTGAGACGCGAGGAGACCGGAGATCGCATTGTCGAACGCCGCCTCGTTCGGAATCTGGCTGTGAAAACGGGCGGGTACCGGCATCTTGATAACAACCAGGCGCACGCCCTCTCGCCGGGTCGTATCGATGAGCGCGGTAAACACCCGAAGATATCGCGAAAATGCCTCGGGGTCGGGAGCGGCCGCGGGATATAGGTAGGCGATGCGCTGGCGGTCGGCAGTGGCGGAGGGGCGAAAGATACGATCGAATTTTATCTCCCCCTCCCAGACATCGCGCCGGAAGCGTTCGCGATTGTTGAGCTTCGAAAAGCCGGTGACGTAATCCAGCAAGGCGAACCCATCGACCCCTTCATTCATGCAGTAGTCCAGAAAACGCCGCGCCAGTACCGGTTCGAACGGAGTTCGCCGCAGCAGTTTGGCATCCCCGAAGCGTTCCTCGTTCCATACCGGCGAATAGAAGGCGAAGGAATCCAGTACGTAAAGCAGATTGTCCGTGCGATGCCGGCTTAGAAAATACTCAAGGACAAACCGGTTATAGAGCGGGCCGGCGCCGGGCGCGGCCAGGTTCAGGATACGCTGGCCGGTCTCGCGCTCCATGACCGCGTTGAACTCGTCGAAATCCAGCGGCATGGCATGGGACGCGCCCAGGATCACCCAGTCTTGCGAATGGTCGCCAGCGGTCGCGATCTTGAAGAACGGGTTGCTGTCGCCCATCCGGTACATAAGGCGCTCGGCGGCATAATAGACGCCGGCATACAGCAGCAAGCCAATGGCCACGAACAAAACCGAGGATTTGCCAAGATGTTTCATGAGACTCTCAGAACTGCATGTAGATAAACTCGCGCGCTTGCCAGCGTCCGAGGATCAGCAGGGCAAATATCCCCGCGTAATAGACTGTCCAACGCAGCCAGACGGGCGCGGCGGCGAGCCGTTCCCATATGGAGCGGCGCTCATCCAGAATTTCGATACCGATCAGCAGCGCGATCAGACCGATGCCGAGATAATGTTCCACGCCGAATGGGTAGCGGGCGATGAGGCCGGGCATCTTCCACAGCCCGCCGCCAATCTTTTCCAGGACAAGCAGCGCCTCGCCCACCGAGGCGGCGCGGAAAAATACCCAGGCGACAGCGATCAGATGGAAGGTCAGCAACACGCGCATCACCCGAAGCGGCGTACCCGTGGCAAGCCCCGGCAGGGCCGCGCCCACCCGGCGCCAGATCGGCGCGGTGGCCAGCCCCACCCACTGATACAGCCCATTCAACGCACCCCAGATCAGGAACGTCCAGCCCACGCCATAGCCCAGCCCGGCGTGCCACAAGCCGCTCACCGTAAAAACCGCCATCACGTTCGCATAACGCCGTATCGGCCCGGCGCGGCCGCCGCCCAGCGGGATATAAAGATAATCGCGGAACCAGTTGCCCAGCGAGATATGCCAGCGCCGGCCCCAAAACTCGGCGGTACTGTGCGCGAGATATGGCCGGCGAAAGTTTTCCATCAGCTTGACGCCGAACAGCAGCGAGACCCCGATGGCGATGTCGGTGTAGCCCGAAAAATCGCAATAGATCTGAAAAGCAAAGAAGTAGACGCTGATCAGCAGATCGACCGGCGTGGCGTAGGCCGCAATGGCGAAGCTGCGATCAACCAGCGGCGCCAGATTGTCCGCGATCACCAGCTTCTTGAACAGCCCCCAGCCAATCAACTGCATACCCGCGACCAGCCAATCCGGATTCGCGCGCAGGCCAGCGCGAATCTGCGGCAGAAATGTCGTGGCGCGCTCGATCGGTCCGGCAAATATCTTGGGAAACCAGGCGATATAGAGAGCCGCGTAGCCAGCATGTCGCTCCGCCGGCAATCGTCCAGCATGGATATCGACCAAATAGCCGACGGCCGCAAAGGCGTAAAACGAATATCCCACCGGTGTTGCCAGGCCAAGCCGCGGCAGGACCGGGCCCAGCGCTTCCAACTCGCCCGCCAGAAAGTCATAGAACTTGAACGTAACCAGCAGGCCGAGCACGACGCCCAGGCCGAGGGACAGTAGCGTTGTCCGCCACCCGCCACGGTCGGTATACGCCATGCCAAGGCCGCAGCCATAGACCACCAGCGTAACCGCCGCGAGATAGACCAGGTTGAAGGGTTCCCAGGCGGCATAGAAAATACAGCTGGCCAGCAATAGCCAGACCCAGCGCCGAGGCGCCGACAGGACGG
>JAOUMF010000418.1 GCA_029881615.1 Alphaproteobacteria bacterium
GTCGTTGACCTGCAGGGCGCCGCCCAACGGCGAAGCCAGCGGATCGAACCAGCCCGGGGCCAACACATCCTTTAGCCGGTCCGGCGTGCGCAGGGTATGCAGCGCCACATGCTGGGCGCCGGTGACATTATGGATAACGCTTGTCCTTGGATCGTAAGCCATGTTCCCCCTCACAATGAACGGCCGCTGGCGCCGACGATTTCGCCGTTGCCGTACAGCCCTTCGGTCAGTTCGTTGCGTTCCCGGTCCAGCCGCCCGGCCCGGTATGAGTCTTTTTGCGCCACCGCGTCATGCAATTCGCGGGTCAGTTCCACGCGCCGGTTCTCGACCAAGTCGCGCTCGTCACGCCCTAGCGGCGCCGGCGCCACGGCGGGTTCCGCCGACAGCCCGTTACTGATCATGCCGCGCTGCCCGGTCAGTTGTTCCAGGCGTACTCTGTCACCGGTCAGATGCGCCTCGGCGATGCCATGCGTGATCCAGCCATGCAGCTGGTCCAGCGCATTGCGCTGTTCCGCGCTCATCTCGCCGTCTCCGTCGCCGCCATAGTCCATTCGACTCATAACCCGCCTCCATTGCTGAAATTCATGCTCGAACGCTTCCCCGCCCGCGCCTCTGCCCTGGCCCGCAGACTTTCCAGCCGATCCGCCCGGGACATGCCGCCGAACGGCCCAGCCGCGGGAAACGAGCCGAACCCGCTGAAAAGATCGGCACGGGCCGGCTTTTTCCCGGCCTGCAATGCCTTCCGCACGGCCGACGACATCCATTTACCGCCCGGGGCCGGCGCGGCGGCGGCCCGGTCCAGCTTTTGCACGCCTTTCGGCAGCCACTTGCCCCCGCCCGCCGGACGAAAGAACTTGTCCCCCATCACATCGCGGAGCGTCCGCCCGTCGGCCAGTTTGAATTCGGCGTATTCGGAGGGCAGTTGCATGGAGCGAGATTTCGTCCGTTGCGGGGGTGTGTCACGGTCAAGACCCGCGCCGTGCCCGCGTGACCGGCTGACCGTACGCTCTTCCGGCTTGTTTCCTGTTCCTGGCTCTGGCATATCCATTTTTTCCTCCCGATTGAGTTTTGCAAATCCACGCCATGAACGCGGCGTTCCATCCTGCCCCGACCGGCTGTCCGCCACGGTCGCGGGCGTAAAAAGGAACAAAAAAACCCGCGCCGGAAATCCCGGGGCGGGTTACTCTCGCTATTCATGCGAGTCTGAAGATTCTCACCTGTTTGCTGTCCCCCGTCAAGAGACATTGTCCCCGCCACCGCAACAAACTTCCCTTGCCCGCGCCGAGCCCTGTGCTACCATCGGGGGCAATATCAACTCTGGGTAAAGGCATAGGGGCATAGAATGCGTAAGGTTCCAGTGTTCCGGACAGTGGCGGATGCATTTGAATTCTGGCGATGCAATATCGGGCTTTTCGTCAGGCAGGCTTGGTACTGGACCCTGTTTATTTTCGCCGCGCAGATCGCCGTAGTCCATTCGGACATTTCCGTCTGGATCGCCGATTATGTCGAAGCCAATTTGCCTTTTCTGAAAAAACATTTTTTCGCTCGCGCATTTGTCGTCGAAAACTTCGAAACCCTCATGGCTCCCATTACCAGTCCGGCGGAAGCCATCGCAGTGGGTTTATTTGCGACCACGTGGCAGCGGGCGCTTCTATCGCGCCGGGAAACCCCTGGTATCTTTCCTGTGTGGCCAGCCAAGCAATCTCTGAACGCGGTCGGCTATATGGCCCTGTATATTGGCGTAAATTGGGCTTGGCTCTTCTTGGCTCCCCCCATTGTTATGTGGCTGGCCTATGAACCTTTCTGGGGGTGGTTCGTAGCCCCAGTGAGTCTCGCCGGCTTATTCTTGCTTTACGTCTACGCGGCTCGGATTCTGTTGGCGGTTCCGGCGGCGGCGACTGAAGACCGGTACGCCTCGCTCTACGAAGCCTATGCAACAAGCGTGGGAAACAGTTGGCGGCTATTCGACATAGCGCTCATCTGCTCTCTGTTTTCGATCATCCCCGGCCTCGTTATTCAAACGCCGGATACTTATTTCACGCCGGGCTGGGCCCATTATCAAGGGGACTTCAACTATCTGGTCTGGTATTTAAGAACCCTCATAAATTTCGCGGCCATGGCGATTATTCTTGCCGCTATCGCCATTGCCTATCGCACCCTGGTTTCCGACGAGCGGCGGGAGGAACTGAGAGTTATGGCGGAGGCGCCAAAACCGATCATGGCAAATAGCATAAGGGGCAATATCATGGCGATAGTCATTCTCCTCGCTGTTGGGCTAGCTGCCGCATGGGCGATACTGAACTGATGGTTCTATAAGCCTTATTTATCGGAAGATCGGACACTACCCTTGAGTCCGATAAGGGCTTCCAACAACTCGTCCTGAAACGCATCGGCCCTCGCAGAGCTTACCTCCTTCACTATCCCGTCTAGATTCTCTTCTATGTAAGCGGCGACCGCCTGCTTGTCTTTCAGCGAAACACTATCCGCCTGCAACATATCGATCAGCGCTTCATTCTCTGCAAACGCTACCGCCACCAACATCCCGATCGCCTTGTCGACGGCTTTATTGACGACTGCTGCGGTCACAACCCCCACTCCTACGTTAGTTGTGGCGACCCCAGCGGCCGTTCCACCCACAGCCCCCGCCAACCAACCACTCAACTCCCGCAGCCCGTTTGTCGCCGCAAAATGCACGATAACGGCTTCGGGGTCGGCGACAAGAAACTCGACAAATTTACCGAGATCGTCCGATTTAACCGCCTGCTCCGCCAACCATCCCGTAGCCGTGCGGGGAAGCTGCCCCTGTTTCACTACATTCCCGGCGATCGTGTTAATATTATCTGATATTTTCTCCTTCATATTGGGGAGTAGTTTCTCCAGCATTCGGGCGTGATCCCTATTGTCCACGGCTTCCAATGTTTCTTCTTTCAATCCGGGACGACCCGCGCCGCTAGAGTACTTACGTACTTTTTCCCGTGCAGGATCAAGGGTAGTCTTATTTCTAACCAGACTTCCCAAATTCCATGAATTACCGAATTCGCGATAAAGCCCCACAAAACCGCCAGCGATAACTTCATTGCTTTTCGGATCCACAGGGAATGTTTCTATTGCTGTCTTGGCCAGCTGATTCCAGCGCTTGTTGTATTCTTGCGCCTCGGTCCTTTCCTCCGCGCAGGCCCTGTCGCTGTCTTCAATTTGTTGGCGGAATCTTTCGACATTACGGGACAAGCGGCTGCGTTCGGAAACCTGTTTCTGCGACAGACCGCCAATCGCCTCTATCTCATCGAGCTTCGCCATAT
>JAOUMF010000017.1 GCA_029881615.1 Alphaproteobacteria bacterium
CGAATGGACCAGCGCTCGCCCGTCATCGGTCAGCATGTCGCGGATCGCGTCGAAATATTCGACGAAATGATTGACGCCGACATGTTCGAACATGCCGACACTGACGATGCGGTCATAGGCGGCCGGATTTTGCGCCGCGTGTACGCGATAATCGACCAGCAGATATTCCGGCCTGTTTCCGGTTAATTCCGCCGCCCGCTGACGCGCCAGATCGCGCTGGGTGGTTGCCAAGGTAACTCCCGTGATATGGCCGGCGCCTGTTTCGGTCGCTATCAGCCGGGTGAGTTCACCCCATCCAGACCCGATATCCAGGACTTTCGCGCCCTCGGGAATTTGGAGGCGGTCGATCGTTGTGTGCAGTTTGTTTAGTTGCGCGTCGCGCAGGGACTGGTCCGGCTGGGCGAAAAAGGCACAGGAATAATTCATGCCTTCATCCAGGAAGGCCTCGTACAGGTCATTGCCTATATCGTAATGGTGCGCGACGTTTTTCCGGCTTTTCCGCGGGGTATTGCGACGGTTTCGGAACAGGATGTCGCTTATCGCACGCATGGTCTTGCCGGGGATTGATGTCTTGGCCACGGTTTCATTGCGGCACATCATCCGTAAAAAACTGCCCAGATCGCCGCGTTCCAGTACCCAGCCCTGATCCATGTAGGACTCGCCGCAACCAAGCTCCGGGTTCTTTATAATGCGGAAGACTGTCTTGAAATTGTTCAACCGCACCTTGTGTTTCGGGCCGGTTCCGTCACCGAAGCTTACTTCGGCCTGCCCCCGGTAGTTCAGCTGCAGTGATCCCCTTTTGGCGAAGGCGCCGACGATTGGCGCGAGCGCCCGGAACAGAAGCAAGACGATTGGCCTGGAGGTTCGCCCGGTATCGCGGTTTCCGTGACGACGCGCTTGTTTGGCGCAGGATTCGTAATGCTTGTCTAGTCCGGCCATTGGATTTCTCCCAGCGGATTGCGCTGCATGGCGGTCATGGCTGTCGACCACGGCAGCGCACCGGATTATAAGTTTACTAAATATTAAGGCTTCGTCAATCCTGACGGGAAAGATCATAAATTCCCTGCACGAAAGAGGGCGCCGCGAAGGGCGCCCTCAAACAGGTCTTATGGTTGGATCGATTGCCCCGGGCAGTTAGCCGCCGAGGGTTCGCTGCCACCATCCCATCCGTTTCGGCTTTTCCTTGACGGGTTCTTCCGCCGCCGGCTTCTCGGCTTCCGGTTCAGCAGTCGCCTCGGCCATTTCCGGACGTGCTTCTTCAGCCTGTTGTACCGGGACTGGGATTGCTGCCGGTTCGGATACGGGCTCGGTCTGCGTTTCACGTTCCGTATCCGGGCTGGCGGTCACGGCAGGTTCGGCCACGATTTTGTCCCCGGTTTCAGCCTCGACGGCCTTTTCCTTGGCCGCCGGCTTTTTAGCGGCGCGTTTGCGCAAAGGTTTTTTAACCTCGGCCGCCTCATCCTCGGCCTTGGCCGCGGCGGGCTTGCGCCTTGATCGCCGGGCAGGTTTCTTGACCTCTTCCTTTGCTTCGGCTTCCGGCATTTCCGTGGATGTCTCCGCTACCACGGATGGTGCCGTTGCTTCGGCCGCGGCTTCGGTATCGATCACTGTTTCAGCCATGCCGGCGTCCGCTGTTTCAGCGGAAGCTGCATCAACTGGTTTCTTGCGCCTGCGCGGGGCACGTTTTCTCTTGGGAGGCGCAGTTTCCTCTCCGGCAGCTTCCGATGTCCGGGAAACTGCGTCTTCTTCGGATTCCTGCTCCGGCGATGTCTCTTCGCGCGCCAGTTCCGGGGCAGCCTCTTCCGTCAAAGGCGCGCCTTCGGCGCCCGCGATCGCTTCCGTGCCTTCGCCCTCTTCGGTCTTGCGGCCGCGCCGCCGGCCACCGCGCTTGCCGCGCCGACGGCGTTTGCGGCGATCATCCTCGCCGGCTTCCGCCGGACGTTCGGCTCTGGTCTCGGAACCGGCTTCGGCTTCGGCTTCGGCTTCGGTCTCGGGCAGGGTCCCGGTTTCCGACTCTTCGGTCTGGGCTTCGTCGGTCTCCGTGGCCCGTGGTGCCTCGTCGTCGCGTCTGTCCGAACGGCGGCGGCGAGTACGGCGTTTGCGCCGACCGTCTTCCGACTGCTCTTCCGGGCCGATGATCTGCTCGATTTCCGAGCGATCTTCTTCCTCGGCGCCTTCACGCGCAACAATGCGTTCGATCCGGTATTCCGGCGGGATCAGCGTATCGTCGGCGGCAATGGAAATACGCATATCGCAGGTTTCTTCGATTGCCGCGAGCGCAGTGCGTTTGTTGTTGAGAACGTAAAGCGCCACCGTGGAAGGCACGAAGACCGCGATTTCCGATGCCCGCTTGCGCAGACCCTCTTCCTCGATCCCGCGCATGACATGCAGCGCGGTGGATTCGGTCGAACGCACATGTCCGGTGCCGCCGCAGTGCGGGCAGGCCTCGCTGGAAGTTTCCAGCAGGCTGGGCCGCAGTCGCTGACGCGACATTTCCAGCAACCCGAAGGCGCTGATATGCCCGATCTGGATGCGCGCCCTCTCGTTCTTGAGAGCTTCCTTGAAACGCCGTTCGACGGCGGCGTTGTTGCGGTTCACTTCCATATCGATGAAATCGATGACGATGAGTCCCGCGAGATCGCGCAGCCTGAGTTGCCGCGCGACTTCTTCAGCGGCTTCCAGGTTGGTCTTCAACGCCGTTTCCTCGATATGGCGTTCACGCGTAGCGCGGCCCGAGTTAACGTCGATCGCCACCAGGGCCTCGGTCGAGTTGATCACCAGATAGCCACCCGAACGCAACTGGACGATCGGGTTATGAATGGCGTCGATCTGGTTTTCCACCTGATAGCGGAAGAACAACGGATAGACGGGATCGTCGTAGCGTTGAACGCGCTTCGAATGGCTCGGCACCATTGCCTTCATGAAATCCTTGGCGGTGCGATAGCCTTCCTCGCCCTCCACAAAGACTTCGTCGATATCCTTGCTGTAGAGGTCGCGGATCGACCGCTTGATGAGGTTCGCCTCTTCATGCACCAGCGTTGGCGCGATCGATTCCATGGTGCGGGTGCGAATGTCGTCCCACAGCCTGACCAGATATTCGTAATCGCGTTTGATTTCCGCCTTGGTCCGCTCGGCGCCCGCCGTACGCACGATGACGGCCAGACCCTCGGGGATCTTGAATTCGTCGAGGATCTTTTTCAGCCGGCGCCTGTCCTGGACGCTGCCGATCTTGCGGCTGATACCGCCGCCGCGCGCCGTATTGGGCATCAGCACGCAATAGCGGCCGGCCAATGAAAGATAGGTGGTCAGCGCCGCGCCCTTGTTGCCACGCTCTTCCTTGACGACCTGCACCAGCATGATCTGGCGGCGCTTGATAACCTCCTGGATCTTGTAGTGGCGATAATGCTTTATGCGGCGGCGCTCGACTTCTTCGACTTCATCGCCGCCAACGGTTTCCACCGTCTCGCCGTTTTCGCCATCCTCGTCCTCGGCCGCGGCCTTTTCCTCGGCCAGCAATTGCTCGCGGTCGGCGACCGGGATTTGATAGTAATCCGGATGGATTTCGCTGAACGCCAGAAAGCCGTGGCGATTGCCACCATAATCCACAAAGGCGGCCTGAAGCGACGGTTCCACGCGGATTACCTTCGCCAGATAGACGTTACCCTTGAGCTGCTTTTTGCGGGATGTCTCGTAGTCGAAATCTTCGAGGCGCTTACCATTTACAACGGCCACCCGGGTTTCTTCCGGATGACTTGCGTCAATTAACATTCTCCGTGCCATACGGCCAAACTCCAACGCGCCTGCGCGGGGCCGCGCGTCACATAATGACCCGGCGGCAGGCAGCGCTAATTGTGCAAAACCGGCAGCACCCCCGAAATTCCTCCGTCGAACAGCACGCATAACCTGGTGCCAAGACAGAAGCGCAATTGGGTGCCTGCTCATCCCGTGGCTGACGCTCCTTTATGGAGCTCCGCCCGTGGATCGGTTTCGAGTTACCCTTCAAAATCGCCGTGATCTTAAATGTATCGGCCTGCCATTACTCCGTCTCTGTCCGAAAGCACGGAAAAGTCGTTTCTGGCGGGTCGCTGCATCGTCTTGCCGGATACAATCGCCGGCGCAACCGATTCACGGCTGTACACGCATGTTATAGATACGCCTGAAACTATCCACAGGACAATGTATATTTTCGCTTTCCATGGACTACACTCGTTAAAATCATGCTTTATTTAGGTGGACAGATTCACCATGTTTCGTATATATCTTGTTTAATCAATGCTGTAAGACACAATATGTTTGGCGTTATGGCTTATTCGAAGTATTTGATTTTGATTCGTTTTTTGATGGCTGCTTTTTTTGCGGCGAGTGTCTCCGTATCTTTTGCTGGAATGGCTGTTGCGGCCGATCCGGCGGTGACTGGCGTCAGACTCGGTGTAAATAACGGCAAAACCCGGGTCGTCCTTGATGTGACCAAGGCTGTTCCTTACTCGGCGTTTCTGTTGGAAAACCCTTATCGGCTCGTTATCGATCTGCCGGAACTGGACTGGGGCGTCAACGAGGATGCGACGGCGCGCGGCGTGGTAACGGGGATGCGCTATGGTCTGTTCCGGGCCGGAAACAGCCGCGTCGTGGTGGATTTGAAAGGGCCTATTGAAATCGTGTCCCACGCGGCCTTGGGCAAACCAGACCGATTGATGTTCGATCTGTTGCCTGTGTCCAAATCGAAATACAAGGCCGGGCAGGCTGTGGCGCTTAATAATTGGAAGCCGCCGGTCGCCAACGCATTCCCCTTGCCCCAGGCGCCCCCTCGCGCCGACAGCAAGAGGGTCGTGGTCATCGATCCGGGACATGGAGGCGTCGATCCGGGCGCGGTGCGGGGCAATACTCATGAAAAGAATGTCACCATGGCGGTGGCGCGAGAGGTCAAGCGGCAATTGGACAGTTCCGGGCGCTACCAAGTAATCATTACCCGGAATCGTGATATTTTTGTAGGTCTGCGGGACCGTGTGACGGTGGCGCAGGCCAATAATGCCGACATTTTCATTTCGCTTCACGCAGACACCCACCCCAAGCAGAAAACGCGGGGAGCTTCGATCTATACGCTTTCGGAAGGTGCGTCGGATAAGGAAGCCGCGCGGTTGGCGAAAAAGGAAAACACCAGTGATATCATTGGCGGCCTCGATCTTTCGCAATATTCCGATGAGACCACGGACATTCTTCGGGATTTGACGCGCCGGCGCACGATGGAGGAATCATCGGTCTTCGCAAACATGATGATTTCCCAGTTCGCCAAGAAAAAGATCAACATGCAGCCTTACAAGACCCATCGGTTTGCCGGCTTTGCCGTGCTGAAGGCACCCGATGTACCTTCGGTGCTCGTCGAAATGGGATATTTGTCGAACAGCATCGACAAGAAAATGCTTTTGAGCACGGATTTTCGAAAGAAAGTTGGACGGGCCATCCTCGCGACGCTAGACGATTTTTTTAAGCACATGGATGACCTCGCCGCCAGATAGGGGCGGCTGTTCACAGATTAGTCATAATTGGTGTTTACCGTCACAGTTTCCCGTGCCCGCCTGGGGCGGCGCGCGGGAGTTGGTGTGAAGGTTGTGCGATAGATTGGGATGGAATACTGGCATGCGCCGTTTTTTCAAGATTGTTCTCTATGGTTTTTCGGCTTTGTTCATGCTGGGCCTGGTCGGCGGTGGCGTGTTCATTTACGGCATCTGGTATTACTCTCAAGATCTTCCAGACCATCGGCAACTGGCGGATTACAGCCCGAAAATTTCCACCCGCGTTCATGCGGGCGACGGGCAGGTGATCGCGGTATTCGCAACAGAAAAACGTTCGTTTGTTCCTATTTCGGTTATCCCGACGCGCCTTAAACAGGCTTTCATCGCGGCCGAGGATCAGCGTTTCTACGTGCATATGGGCGTCGATCCGACAGCCTTGGCGCGGGCCATGCTGACGAATGTGACAAACTACATGCGGGGCCGCCGTATGGTAGGCGGTTCGACGATTACCCAGCAGGTCGCCAAGAACTTCCTGGTGGGCGACGAGCGCAGACTGGAACGCAAGGCGCGCGAGGCGTTGATCGCGATCCGGATGGAGAAGGTTTTCACCAAGGAACAAATCCTGGAACTGTATCTCAACGAGATTTTCCTGGGGTACGGTGCCTATGGCGTGGCGGCCGCGTCGCTGAATTATTTCGATAAGTCGATGGATGAGTTGACGATCGCCCAGGTCGCCTTTCTGGCCGCCCTTCCCAAGGCGCCGAGCAATTACAATCCGCTTCGTTACCCCGAGGCCGCCAAAAGCAGGCGCGATTGGGTGATCGGCCGCATGCAGATCGAGGGTTACATTACATCCGCCGAGGCTTCGGCGGCGGTTGCCGAACCGCTGATTGTCGCTGAACGGGGCGACGCCGTACCGGTTGGCGCCGCTTATTTTGTTGAAGAAGTCCGCCGCGAACTGTCACAACAGTTTGGTGACGAGGATTTGTACGAGGGCGGACTGTCGGTGCGTACCACGGTAAATCCGGTATTTCAGGATTTCGCCGACAATGCGCTTCGCAACGGGTTGATTGCCTATGATCGCCGGCATGGCTGGCGCGGGCCGCTCGACCGCTTGCAACCGGGCGCCGATTGGGCGGAATATTTGAAGTCCGCGTCGACCCCGGCCGGGTCGCGCAATTGGCAAATGGCCGTTGTGCTGAAGGTGGCAAAGGACGCGGCGACGATTGGCATCGGCGAGGGGAAATCCGGGACGATACCGTTATCCGAACTGATCTGGGCGCGCGCCACGATGCCCGAACAGGAACTGGGGCCGGAAGTCAGCAAGGCGTCTGATGTTCTGGTTGTCGGCGATGTGGTTCTGGTCGAGCCGATGAGCCAGTCCGAGCCCGACGAGGATGGCAAGACAATTCCCTATGCGCCGGGAAGCTATGGTTTGCGCCAGATTCCCGATATTGACGGTGGCATCATCGCGATGGATCCCCATACCGGTCGTGTTCTGGCCATGTCGGGCGGTTATGAATTCGGACGCAGTCAGTTCAACCGTGCCACCCAGGCCCGCCGCCAGCCGGGTTCGGCATTCAAGCCGTTCGTTTATCTGGCCGCGCTGGATAACGGCTATACCCCGTCAACGGTAATCCTGGACGCGCCATTCGTCATGAAACAGCCGGATGGGTCGAAGTGGAAACCGACAAATTACGGCAACAGGTTCTATGGTCCCAGCGTGATGCGGCTGGGGATCGAGAAATCCCGCAATCTGATGACCGTGCGCCTGGCAAAAGCGCTCGGTACCCGGCCGATCGCCGATAACGCGCACAAATTTGGCATTATGGACGACATGCCCCGTGAATTGGCCATGGCGTTGGGCGCCGGCGAGACTACGCTGGCGCGGCTTGCGACGGCCTATGCGATTCTGGCCAACGGTGGGAAGAAGATTACGCCGACATTCATTGACCGGGTGCAGGACCGCACCGGCCGGACTATCTACCGCCATGACGAGCGGCCTTGCGAAGGTTGCCGGGCTGCGGCCTGGAACGGGCAGCAGACGCCGGCAATCCCCGACGAGCGCGAGGTCGTGTCGGATCCGATCAGCACTTATCAGATCGTGTCGATGATGGAGGGCGTGGTGCGCCGTGGCACGGGATACCGCGCCAGCCGGATTGGCAAACCGCTGGCCGGCAAGACCGGGACTACAAACGAGAGTCAGGACACCTGGTTCATGGGATTTTCTCCCGATCTTGTCGCCGGGGTTTATGTCGGTTTCGATACGCCGCGCACGCTTGGCATTGGCGAGACCGGCAGTAACGTGGCGTTGCCGATCTGGATGGAATTCATGGAACAGGCGCTGTCGGGAAAGACCGCCACGCCGTTCCGCGTTCCCGAGGGGATTCGCATGGTCCTGATGAATACCGAGACCGGTCTGCCGGCGAAACCCGGTGACGACAGAAGAAAGATCGTCAACGAGTCGTTCCGCCGAGGTACAGAACCGGGCCTGAATGCCGGGATTGTTTACCTGGACGGGTCGGAAAACGACAGCGATGTGCCGACCATGGTAATCAACTCCGATGGCTCGGTTACGCGGAACCAGCCGAGGGACAAGGGCGAGCCGCCGAAGGCTCTCAAGAAGGGTACCGACAGCGGACTTTACTGATTAGTTATTCAGGACGGTTGCGCGGCGCCGCGTAATTCACTAAATCCTGCCGACCATTATCATTAATCCAATTCTGGAGCATGCGTCCATGCGCGCGGAAATTCAGGCTATTGCCGATAACATCAAGCAGTCGATGTTGCTGCTGAGGAGGCATCTTTGACTACGATGTCTCAACACGCCGACTAGAAGAGCTGAATGCGCTCGCCGAAAATCCCGATCTCTGGAATGACGCGGACAAGGCGCAAAAGCTGATGCGCGAGCGGACCCATCTGGAGTCCGCGATCAAGGCATATGACGAAATCAGCCAGGAACTGGATGATTCGCTGGAATTGATCGAACTCGCCGAGGCCGAGGGCGACGCCGATGTTCAGGCCGAGGCGGAATCCGCGCTGACCGCGTTGCAGGAAAGGGTCGAAAAGCGCCGCATCGAAAGCCTGCTGTCGGGCGAGGCCGATCACAACGACGCCTATCTGGAAGTTCATGCCGGCGCCGGCGGTACCGAGTCCCAGGATTGGACCGAGATGCTGGTGCGCATGTATACGCGCTGGGCCGACGCGCATGGCTACAAGGTGGAATGGATCGAGGAATCGGCGGGGGAAGAGGCGGGGCTGAAATCCGCGACCCTCAAGATTTCCGGCCACAACGCCTATGGCTGGCTGAAGACCGAGACCGGCACCCATCGCCTGGTGCGCATATCACCCTATGATTCCGCGGCGCGTCGCCACACCAGCTTCGCCGCGGCGGGGGTTTACCCGGTGCTTGAGGACGATATCGAAATCGATATCGACGATAAGGATCTGCGCATCGATGTCTACCGCGCATCGGGCGCCGGCGGCCAGCATGTCAACAAGACCGAATCGGCGGTCCGCATCACCCATATTCCGACCAACATCGTCGTGCAGTGCCAGAACGACCGCTCGCAGCACAAGAACCGCGCCACCGCCATGAAGATGCTGCAGGCCCGGCTCTATGAGGCCGAGTTGAAGCGCCGGGAAGACAAGGCCCAGGCCGAACATGACGCCAAGACGGATATCGGCTGGGGGCACCAGATTCGTTCCTATGTGCTGCAGCCCTACCAGATGATCAAGGACCTGCGCACCGGGGCGGAAACCAGCGACACCCAGGGCGTGCTGAACGGCGATATCGACCTGTTCCTGCAGGCTTCGCTTGCGCAGCGGGTTGCGGGGAGCGCGGGCGACGACGAAGACTAGGCTTTCGCCGCCACCACCTCGATTTCGATCTTGAAATGCGGCGCCGCCAGCGCCGAGATCACCAGCATGGTCGATGCCGTTGCGTGATTTTCCAGCATCCGGTCGCGGATGCCGCGATAGTCGCCGATATCGGCCGTGTCGGTCAGGTATGTATTGACCCGCACGATATCGGTCACGCCCATGCCGGCCTCTTGCAGGACCGCGATGACGTTGCGGAAGGCCTGTTCGGCCTGGCCGATGAAATCACCGGGAACCGATCCGTCCGGCGTTACGCCGAGCTGGCCCGAGACATAGAGCCATTTGGCGTTCGCCGGGACTTCCACGCCATGCACATAGTTGCTGAAGGGCGGGGCGACGCCTGCCGGATTATGTGTTCTGGTCACTGTTTTCTCCCTTGTTTGTTAACTGACTCGGTTGTTCACGGATCGCTGGCCAGTGGCTCGTAGAAGTCCGGCGGCAGGCCCGCGGCATCGCGGCTGGCGCGATTGAAGGGTGGTTTCAGATGGCCCCTGAAGCGCGCCCGGACCAATGCGCCGTATGTCTCGGCGGCGTCCAGCCCGCGCTTTCCGCAGACATCGCTGAACCAGCGCATGCCGGCGGCCACATGGGCGATCTCCTCGTCGTGGATCAGCTGTAAAATATCGGCCGAGCGGGCGTCCCCGACACTACGCAGCTTGTCGACCATCGCCGGGGTAACGTCCAGACCTCGCGCCTCTAGCACCAGCGGCACGATGGCGAGCCGCGCCAGCAGGTCGTCGGCGGTTTCCTCGGCGGCCAGCCACAGCCCGTCGTGGGCGGTCATATCCCCATAGGCGGCGCCCAGTTCAGCCAACCTGTCGGCCAGCAGCAGATAATGGCGCGCCTCGTCTTCGCCGACGGCAATCCAGTCCTCGTAAAAGGCGCGGGGCAAATTCTGATCGGTGAAGCGCGCGATAATGTCGAAGGCCAGGTCAATGGCGTTGAGCTCGATATGGGCCAACGCATGCAGCAACGCGATGCGGCCGGTCTCGCCCGAAGTTATTTTCCGGCGCGGCACGTCGCGCGGGGGGGTAAGGACAGGCCGGGAAGGGCGGGCCGGGCGCCGGGGCGTAATAGCCTGTCCAACCGGCATGTCCGGGGTTTTTCGCCAGGCCGCCGCCGCATGTTGCGCGGCGCGGGCCTTTTCGACCGGGTCGGCCGTTAATAATACCCCGACCGCCAGTTCGGATAATGTCTTTTCCATGCTGGCGTTCTTACAGCATTGCGGGAACGAGGGCGAGAGTCAGTCGCTTTTCAACGGGGCGGGCAGGGCGCGATATCGTGCCAGCAACCAGCTCGCCATCAGCCCGGCCAGGCCGAGCCCCAGCGCCGGCAGCCAGATCCAGCGCAGTTCGCTGCCCAGCACTGCGGTCCAGCGGCCATTCGTGAAGTCCCTTATGCCGAAGGACGATACCGTGATCGGCCGGATGTCGAAAAAATAGCGTTCGTTCGTGAAGGGGGCGAACAGGGCTATGCCCAACCCGCCGCCGGTCAGCATGTCCGTCAGCCCGTGGGAAAGCGTGCAGAGAAAGAAATATGTCCACAGCATCCCGAAATGCAGCCGCCAGAACCGGGCGCCGACGGCGGCCAGGAAACCGCCCATCAATAGCGCCGCCAACAGGGAATGGCTGAAACCCCTGTGTCCGAACATATGCTCGTAGGGAATGCCAAGTCTGAAACCGATCATATCCAGGTCGGGGGCAATCGTCAGCACGGCGCCGGTCAGCAATACGCCGGGCCGGCCGATCTGTGTGCGGAACCAGGGGAACAGGCCAAGCGCGGCGGCGGGATGGGTGATGATGGTCGGCATTGGAGATAGGCATCCTGATGTTACGGATGCCTGTTATGGAATGCCTCTGTGGCGATATCGTGACCGTGTGCGGCTGAATTTCAGGCTGGCTTGGCCCTTAGCGAGTTGATCCAGCGCCGGTTAGGGCAATAGTCAGGTATGTCGCCTTCCGATTCTTCAGCCAGCAGGATTTCACATTCTTCCCGGTTACGGCAGCCGGCGCAAACGCGCGCCGCCGCTGCCAGTTTATCTCCCAGCAGCGGGTCGTCGGATTGGGTCAGCTTGGCTCCGGCCCTTGAAATCATGCGTTTCAGTAGCAGCGGCCTCGATTCATCGTTCGTCCATCGGGCGAACAGGTATATCGCGACCATAAGGGTCAAGAGCAGCAGGGCGGCCACGACATCGGCCATCGTCAGACTTAAAACGGTGTCCATCTCGCTCTCCGCTATTATGTTAGATCACTAACTTAATGCAGCGGGCGATATATCTCCTTGATGTGGATCAAAGCTGTTTGGCTGCCTCCAGCACTTCTTCCACATGGCCCGGAACCTTTACCTTGCGCCAGGCCCTGGCGATCTTGCCATTGGCGTCGATAAGGAATGTGGAACGTTCGATCCCCATGTACTTGCGGCCGTACATCGATTTCTCGATCCATACGCCCCAGGCCTCGCAGGCGGTGCATTCCTCGTCGGCCACCAGGGGAAAGTTCAGATCGTATTTGACCTTGAACTTGTCATGTTTCGCGGCGCTATCCTTTGACAGGCCGATCACGGCGGTGCCGGCCTCCTCGAAATCCGCCAGCGCGTCCCGAAAGGCAATCGATTCGGCCGTGCAGCCCGAAGTGTCGTCCTTCGGGTAGAAATAAAGGACAACTTTCCGGCCCTCCAGCGAGGACAGCGACAGTTCGCCACCGCCATCGGTGGGAAGGGTGAAGTCGGGGGCCTTGTCGCCAGCATCGACGCGCATGGGATATTCTCCTTGTCAGGGTATCGGAAAAGAAAACGGTATAATCCATGGCCGCGCAATATCAACCCGTTGCACGGCACGGTTATCAGGATTGGCCGTCCTCGATGGGAAGGCGCTCGCGGGCCTGGTTAGCCGGCTCATCGACAATAATGCGATAGAGTTCGGAAACCCGGCCATAGGCTTCTTCCATGGTGGCCATAAGACTATTGAAGTCCGGTTGGGTGGCGGCCCGGGTCAGGGCGGCCCTGATGGAGTCGGGGATGTTGGTTTCGTCCAGGCCGCCGGGGGCGATCA
>JAOUMF010000419.1 GCA_029881615.1 Alphaproteobacteria bacterium
GGACATGCTGGCCCCTTATATCGCGGCAATGGCGGGGCTGGGGGTTGAACTGATCGAACAGCCGTTGCCGCGCGGCGCCGACCGGGCATTGGCCGGCGTGACGCGCGCCGTGCCGGTCTGCGCCGACGAAACCTGTCACGACCGGGCGACGCTGGCCGATGTCGAAGGGCATTATGATTTCATCAATATCAAGCTGGACAAGACCGGTGGCCTGACCGAGGCGCTGTTGCTGGCCGAGGAAGCCACCGCCATGGGGCTGGGTTTGATGGTGGGATGCATGGTCGGGACTTCGCTGGCCATGGCGCCGGCGATGCTCGTGGGTGGCCTGACTAAGGGCTTCGTCGATCTCGACGGCCCGTTGCTGCTGGCCCGTGATCGTGAACCCGGCATCACCTTCGAGGGCAGCATCATGCAGCCGCCGCCGGCGGCGGTCTGGGGCTAGGGCGCCGCCGTCAGTCCAGGCGCTTTTCCAGCGTGACGATATGCGGATCGTAGCCCAGGCGACTATATAGCCTGTGGGCGTCGCCATTGGCGGCCAGCACGGACAGGCGGATCCATTTGCGTCCGGCGCGGCGCGCCCGCTCCTCGCAAGCGGCCAGCAGGGCGGTTCCGATACCTTTCCCGCGCATGGCTTGCGCCACGCCGAGTTCGGGCACATAGGCGAAAAGGTAATCGATTTCGTCCCTGTCTTCTTCCGACGAAACCTCAACCATCAGGGAAGCGTATCCGGCTACCCGGCCATTGGTTTCCGCGACCAGTATGGCGCCGCCGGTTACGGCGCAATCCTGAAGCTGCTTTTCCACATACCAGTCGCCGATGGCTTCCGGCGGCAGCATGCGGTCGTAAAGGCTTCCTTCATGCCGCTGTATGTCACGCACGATTTCGATGACCTGCTCCAGGTCTTCCGGCCGATATTCGCGAATGACGATATTTTCTTTCATTCGTTGAAGCCGCCAGAACGAGCGCGGGAGGTCAAGGGCAATTGTGCTGCAGGCAGGAAAAAAGGCGCCGTACGATACGGCGCCTTTGCTCGCGGGAGTGAATTGTTCGCCGAATTCAGGCCAGGCCCTTGCGGCCCATTTCCAGGAATTTGCTGCGGCGCATCGACCGCAACGCTCCGCCTTCGACGCCACGCAGTTCCATCAGCGATTCCTCGATGGCGTCGCCCAGCGCGGAAATGGAATCCGATGGGCGGGAATGGGCGCCGCCCAGCGGCTCGCGGACGATCTTGTCGATGACACCCAATTGCAGAAGATCCTGCGCCGTCAGCCGCATGGCTTCGGCCGCGGCCTTCGCCGTTACCTCGTTGCTTTCGCGCCACAGGATGGAGGCGCAGCCTTCCGGCGAGATTACCGAATAGATCGCATGTTCCAGCATCAGAATGTGGTTGGCGGTCGCCAGCGCGATGGCGCCGCCCGAACCACCCTCGCCGATGATCGCGCTGACCAGCGGCACGCGCAGCCCAAGGCAGGCTTCCATGGCGCGCGCGATGGCTTCGGCCTGGCCGCGTTCCTCGGCGCCGACACCGGGATAGGCGCCCGGGGTGTCGATCAGGGTCACGACGGGCAGGTGGAACTGATCGGCCATTTTCATCAGGCGAATCGCCTTGCGATAGCCTTCGGGGCGGGCCATGCCGAAATTATGCTTCACGCGGGTGGCCGTATTGCCGCCTTTTTCATGGCCGATGAACATCGCCGAATAGCCGCGGAAACGTCCGATGCCGCCGATGATCGCCGTATCCTCGGCGAAGGCGCGGTCGCCGGCCAGCGGCGTGAAATTTTCGACCAGTTCGCCGATATAGTCGCCGAAATGGGGGCGGTCGGGATGACGGGCCACCTTGACCTTCTTCATCGGATCGAGCTTCTGGTAGATCTGACGGGCGAGCTTTTCCTTCTTGCCCTGCAGGCTGGTGATCTCGTCGACGACACTCAACTCGTCGCCGATTCCGGAAAGATGCCTCAGCTCCTCGATCTTGCCTTCGAGATCGGCGATCGGTTTTTCAAAGTCCAGGAAGGTCTTCATCATCGGATTATCGTTGCCCCGTAATGTCTGTTATCTGACAGATATCGGTCATTTTATTTAACATACCCCTAACGCGGCCAATTAACCATGGCGTAAATTCGCATGGGGGGCAGGTTGGCGTCGCCGACCGCTTAGTCGGCATTTAATTGTTCGGCCAAACGCACCATGTTTTCCGCCTGTTTTATAGAGGCGATGTCGATCAGCCGCCCGTCCAGCGCCACCGCGCCTTTTCCGTCGGCCTGGGCTTCCACCATGGCCTGGAGGATGCGCCGCGCCTTGGCCACTTCGGCCTCCGACGGGCTGAAAACCTCGTTACCCAGCGCGATCTGGCTGGGATGGATCGCCCATTTGCCTTCGCAACCCATCACCGCGGCGCGTTTGGCCGCCGCCCGGTAGCCGTCGGGGTCCGAGAAATCGCCATAGGGGCCGTCGACCGGGCGCAGTCCGTTCGCGCGCGCCGCCACCACCATGCGGGACAGCGCGTAATGCCACATATCGCCCCAGTGATAATCGCGCGGCCTATCGCCGTCGGCCGCGGTCAGGATGCCATAATCGGGATGGGGTTCGCCGATACCGGTGGTCCGCGCCCCGGTCGAGGCCGCGTAATCGGCGACGCCGAAATGCAGCGATTCATTACGCGGGCTGGCGGCGGCGATCGCCTCTACATTCTGCATGCCCAGCGCGGTTTCGATGATCATTTCGAAACCGATTCGTTTCTTGCGATTGGTTGCCGTCTCGATCTGGGTGACCAGCATGTCCAGCGCGTAGATATCGGCGGCGGTGCCGGCCTTGGGGATCATGATCAGGTCCAGCCGCTCGCCACCCTGTTCCAGCACGTCGACCACGTCGCGGTACATATAGTGGCTGTCCAACCCGTTGATGCGCAGGGAAATCGTCTTCTTGCCAAAATCCACGTCATGCAGGGCCTGGATGATGTTCTTGCGGGCCTGTTCCTTCTGGTCCGGCGCCACCGCGTCCTCGAGATCCAGGAAGATCACATCAGTGGCTGACTTCGCGGCCTTTTCGAAAAGCTCGACGCGACTGCCGGGAACGGCAAGTTCGCTGCGGTTCATACGCGCGGGCGCCTGCTCGACGATGGTGAAGCTCATGCTGGTCCTCTATGCTTGCCGGGGAAGTGGCCGGCATTGTTATGTTGCAGTGCAGCATGCCCGTAGGGGGCCGGAAAGTCAACCGAATCGGCGTGGGGTTACGTGCCCACGCGCATCGGCGAGACCAGCGCGCGCAGGGTGGCGATTACGCTTAGCG